>DATLDL010000038.1:0-6899 GCA_035525885.1 Minisyncoccota bacterium
AGACTCTCGGAGGCGAAGCAGCATGGTAATTTTGGCGCCGTAGGGCAGCTGCGACAAAATTTGCGAGCCGAGAGTGAGCGCGTTTGTCCGCTGGGGCAAACGACGCGTGCTCCAAAATCGCGTTTCTTTGCGCAGACAGTATGAAAGTATTTTCTGGCGATCGACTCTTCCTTGTGATCGCAATGGCGCTCGCCTTTGCCGGCATTGCTATTTTTGCGTCTGCGGCACTTGGGTTGCTTGCGCGCGAAAACGCTTCGGTGTCGCACAACATTTTAGTGCAGGCCAGTTTAGGGTTAGGGCTCGGTGTGCTTGCACTCGCGCTCATGCGCTCCATTCCCATCGCGCTCGTAAAGCGCGCGGCACCCTTACTCTACGTCGCTTCACTTTTGCTGACCGCACTCGTCTTTGTTCCGGGCATTGGTGCCCATGCTAATGGCGCAACGCGCTGGATTGATGTGGGATTCACCACGATTCAACCCGCAGAATTTCTTAAAGTAGGTGTCGTGCTCATGTTTGCCTGGTGGCTCGCGCCACGAGCAAAAGTGCTACGAGAGCCGCGTCGCGGCCTCTTACCATTTCTAACCATGCTTCTGCCCGCAGTCGTTATTTTGCTTCTCCAGCCAAATACCTCCACCACACTCCTTGTCGTTTCGACTGCAACCATCATGTATTTGGCCGCCGGAGCACCCTGGCGCGACATAGGCATCTTGATCCTCCTTGGAGTGATGGCGCTTGGGGCAGTGCTCGTAGTGCGTCCGTATGCTCTCGAACGCATTAAGACATTTCTTGACCCGGCCGCAGACTCGCTTGGTTCGAGTTATCAGATCCAGCAGTCACTCATTGCTATTGGGTCAGGCGGTCTGATTGGCCGGGGCTTTGGTCAAAGCATTGAAAAGTTTAATTACTTGCCGGAACCCGACGGCGATTCAGTGTTTGCGGTCTTTGCCGAAGAAACAGGATTTGTAGGGAGTATTATTCTGTTAATTGCGTTTGTCCTGCTTGCCGCACGCGGCATTGTGATAGCAGGAGATTCGCGCGATTTGTTTGGCGGTCTCGTCGCGCTCGGGTTTTCCTTTCTGATCGTGCTTCAAGCGTTTGTAAACATTTGTGCCATGCTCGGCATCATCCCACTCACCGGCCTTCCGCTTCCATTTGTCTCCCACGGCGGCACCGCGCTCCTCGTCACCCTCGCCATGTGCGGACTCATTCTCAACATCGCCGCACATCGAAAGCAGGCTTGATTTTGCTATACTCTTTCTATGACTATCGTGTTTACTGGAGGCGGAACGGGCGGGCATTTTTACCCGCTTATTGCTATTGCGGAAGCAATGCGGGATACGGTGCGCGAGAAGCGTCTCATTGATCCGAAACTCTATTTCCTTGCTCCGGCGCCATTTGATGAAAAATCACTTTTTGAGCACGGTATTTTGTTCGTAAAGATTCCGGCAGGGAAGCATCGCCGCTACGCCTCATTTGAGAACGTAACGGGCATGTTCACCTCCTTTTTTGGCGTACTTACCGCGCTCATCACTCTCTTCCGTATTTACCCCGATGTGGTGGTATCAAAGGGAGGATACGGTAGTGTCCCTACAACGGTTGCAGCTCGATTCCTACGCATTCCCGTTATCATTCATGAATCCGATGCTAAACCAGGTCGCGCAAACCTGTACGCTTCGAAATGGGCGCGACACATTGCCATCTCGTTCCCAAGTGCAGCGCATTATTTTCCCACGGACGTGCAGAACAAAATTGCGCGCACAGGAATTCCAATTCGTAAATCATTGACGCAGATTGAACCGGAAGGAGCACGCCAATACCTAGGCCTTGAGCCAGGAGTACCGACGATCGTCGTACTTGGCGGCTCGCTCGGTTCCGTGCGCATCAATGAGAACATTGTCAGTGCACTGCCGGACCTTGTCTCGTTTGCAACCGTGATTCATCAGACCGGACGCGATCATCTGGCTCAGGTCCAAAATCTCGCATCCGAAGTTCTTCGGGGCAATCCGCACGCAAATCGGTACAAGCCATTTGACTACCTAAATGAGCTTTCCATGCAGCGTGTCGCAGGCGTTGCCGATGTGGTCATTTCGCGAGCCGGATCCGGAGCAATTAATGAAATTGCGATTTGGAAAAAGCCCGCAATCTTGATTCCCATTCCCGAGGAAGTGAGTCATGACCAGCGCACGAATGCGTATACCTTTGCAGAAACAGGTGCTGCAATTGTGATTGAAGAAGCAAACCTAACGCCGCATATTCTTGCGTCGGAAGCAAAGCGCATTGCTACCAGTCCCGAACTTGCAAAAAGCATGGGTGAGCGAGCTGGCGATTTTGCCGACCCTGATGCAGCGCGCATCCTGGCTGAAGAAGCGCTCTCCATCGGTCTTTCTCACGAAGTATCATGACCCGCGTCGTTACGCGCTTTGCGCCATCCCCAACTGGGTTTATGCATGTGGGCGGGGTGCGTACGGCGCTGTATTCCTGGCTTTATGCGCGTAAACACGGAGGAACTTTTATACTCCGCATTGAAGATACCGATAAAGAGCGGGAAGTCGCCGGATCAATTCCGCATATTATTGAATCCTTGCGTTGGCTTGGTATTGAGTGGGATGAGGGTGTGGAGAAAGGTGGTGTACACGCCCCTTATATCCAGTCAGAACGGCTCGAGCTGTATCGCACCTATGCAAGGCAATTAGTTGCAGCAGGACATGCGTACCCCGATCCTTATACTGAAACCGAACTCGAAGAACTTCGAAAAAAAGCTGAGGAAGAAAAACGACCATTTCTCTTTCGCGATCATCGTCCGCACAGCAGTACCGCATGGGCAGAAGGCACCCCTCTTCGCTTTCGTGCGCCTTCAATAAAAAGATATACTTGGAATGACGCGGTGCGCGGCTCGTTATCTGCTGGGGAAGAAGCGGTTGATGATTTCATTTTGATCAAGAGCGATGGGTATCCAACCTATAACTTTGCCCACATTGTAGATGATATTGAAATGGGAGTAACGCATGTCATGCGCGGTGAGGAGTTTATTTCTTCAACCCCAAAATTTCTCTCGCTCTATGAAGCTCTTGGGCAAACGCCTCCAACCTTCGCCACCATGCCGGTCATTCTGAGCCCCGATGGAAAGAAAAAACTAGGGAAGCGCGATGGGGCAAAAGATATTCTTGAGTATCGTGCCGAAGGATATATGCCGGAGGCGATGATGAATTTTCTTGCACTTCTTGGCTGGAATCCGGGAACAGAGCAAGAGTTTTTTTCAAAGGATGAATTGATTGCCGCGTTTGAGTTAGAGCGTGTACAGAAATCCGGCGCAGGATTTGATGAGGTAAAACTGCTGTCTGTGAACCATCACTGGATGCGCTCCCTTTCTAATGAGCAATATCTTTCTCGAGGAGAATTATCCGCTCCAGACGGCGAGCGATTGCAAAAGGCGATTCCGCTCCTTAAAGATCGTGCCCAGACATTTAACGAGGCGCGCGACATGCTCGCAGGAGAACTGCTTTGCCTGTTTACGCAACCGACACTCGCTGCTGCAGTACTGATTGCAAAAGAGCCCGCAGGGAAGTCGGGTGCAACACGTACGCATCTCACCACTCTTACAGAACAGGTTGCTGCGCTTTCAGATGGAACGTCTGCAGATGAAATTAAAACCGCTCTTATGCCGTACGCCGACCAAAATCCTAAAGAAGAAGGGGGTAGGGGAGCGGTATTGTGGCCGCTTCGGTATGCCCTTTCCGGACAGGAAAAATCACCCGATCCATTCACACTCATCTCTATCCTTGGCAAAGAAGAATCTAAGAGGCGCATCCAGGCAGGGATTGATATACTAGGGAAATGAAGAGGTTCGTAGCGCTGTGCCTGATCTTTCTGGGTTGTTTTCTCGCTACTCCGCTCGCTCATGCACAGACAGCAGCCGATATTCAGGCGCAGATAGACAAGCATAACTCTCAAATTACGGCGCTTCAGGCAGAAATTGCTCAGTATCAGAAACAGCTGAATGTACTCGGTACGCAAAAAAATACGCTCCAATCCACCATCAGTACGCTCGCGCTTCAGCAAAAGCAGCTCGATGCTCAGATCAAGCTTACTCAAAATAAAATCGGTGCCGCTAATCTGAAAATCTCAGAACTTACCTCGTCCATAGGAGATAAAGAAAAGATCATTGCGAACACCGAAGCGACGATCGGAAAGACGTTACGCGATACGTCGCAGAACGAAGCCGTGCCGCTCCTTGCGCAAATGCTGAGCGCTGGAGACATTTCTGATGCCTGGATGGCAGTTGACGAAGCGGTGCTGTTAAATCGCGCGCTCCAGGCGCATATTCGTGCCCTTGAAACTGCACGTATTGAACTTACGGATAACCGCGATGCCGTTGCGAAGACGAAAGCCGAACTCGTGGCTTTGCAAAATAGTCTCTCAACGGAAAGGAAATCCATTGAGCTCAATAAGGCCGCGCAACAAAAGCTGTTAGCCGATACAAAGAATCAAGAAAGCTCGTATCAGAAATTGCTTGCCAGTAAGCGTGCAGAAGAGGCGGCGTTTGAAGCCGCTTTGTTCCAGCTTGAGTCACAACTTAAGTTCATTGTAGATCCAAGTCACATTCCACCTTCAGGAAAGGGAATTCTGCACTGGCCTTTGGCAAGCGTTTTCGTTACGCAGCAATTCGGCCAAACGTCGTCCTCGGGCCGACTCTACGCGTCGGGCACTCACAATGGGGTCGATTTTCGAGCTTCGATAGGTACTCCTGTCTATGCCTCGCTCTCTGGAACCGTGCTCGATGTTAATTACGGCGCGGTAACTAACTGTCAGTATGGGAAGTGGGTACTCATTAAGCATCCGAATGGGCTCGCAACGCTATATGCCCATCTTTCAGAAATAACTGTGCAGAAGGGAACAAACGTTACGACAGGGCAGGTGATCGGCTATTCAGGAAATACGGGCTACGCCACCGGCCCTCATCTGCATATGGGACTATATCTGGCAGAAGCGGTTTCGTTCAAACAGTACACCTGTAAGAGCGGGTATACCGTGACCATACCTATTGCGCCGATTAGCGCATACCTTGATCCACTTGCGTACTTATAAACCAATCTCGGCATGCCGAGAAAATGTTACAATTTCAGAGTATGCTTCGACTTATATTTCTGATCGTGGTGGGCGTGCTTGCGCTTTCTTTTTTCGGCATTTCGCTTCAATCCATCATAAATTCACCCGCTGGGCAGCAGAATTTCGGTTACCTCTGGCACCTGGTCCTTATCTTCTGGAATTGGATCCTCGATCTTCTCCACTGGGTCCTTGGGTTTATTGCTAGCATTAAAGCGTAATTAATCATCAATCATATGGAACCAAAAACAGAAGCAGTCTCCGTGGCCGTCCCGCTTGATACCAAGCCCGCATTCTCTAATACGACCCAAATTACGGTCTCAGATGACTCGGTCATTATGCAGTTTGCCTACGTACGTCCAAACGCTACCAGCGGCCAGCTTATTTCAGAAATCGTGATGTCGCCCAAGCATGCGATTGATTTCAGCCGTGCACTTGATTCAACTATTAAGAATCACTTCACCAGGCATCTGGATTCAGAAAATAAATAAAGGGAAGTGCGGTCCTGGCAGAAGCCGGCCCCTGGCTTTCCTTAGGTTGTCTTCGCAAAAGATATATTGTGCGTAAATCAGCTATTCAGAAGCCCGTCCATAGGAATACTTGAAAATGGGTCTCCCCTTGCCTTTCTGGGGTACAATTAATTTTGGAACAGTGAAAACCTTTTGATCGTTAACATTTCGGAGGCACACCAATGGAAATGGCGAAACGTTTTTTCTGGTGGGACTGCGTCGTTGGATTCGTGTTCACCATTGCACTCCTTGCAGCGTGGGGCACTACGCAAGCATCTTCCCTACCCCGAGTTCTGTATCTGGGGCAGGAAGTCTTGCTTGGTGGCGAAATGTACTGCGCGGATAAAAAGACCGCCATCCTAATCGCAATCACCCATGGTCATGGAGAGCAGAAGCGAGCCCATGAAATCTTTATGGGTAACGACACGTGCGACAGGGTCTCACCACTCGTAGTTCGTGTCGGCAACCAGATCTACAAAGGACCCTTGAGTGTCATAGAGATCATCGGGAGTGACGGGAATATTCTTTTCTATCTCGTCAGTGATGCGAACTGGAACCCTAGCTTGGGCACGTGAGCAGTTTGAGTACAAAAAGGCGACGGATCGCCTTTTTTATTTTTATGCGCTCGTAGTTTAGTTAGCAAGTAACGTTCGAAACAATATACTCATACGCCTCGTCGACTGAGTCGACAACGCGATAAAGCTCCATGTCCGCCTTGTCGATTACTCGACGCTCCTCGTAGAGCGTTTTTTCAATAAAGGTAAGCAGGGGTTGCCAATAGTCTTTCCCAAACAAAACAATGGGAACTTTGCGTATTTTTTTGGTCTGCACGAGCGTGACAATTTCAAAAAATTCATCGAGCGTACCGAAACCGCCCGGGAAATATACGTATACTTCAGATGCAAAAGTGAGCATTACTTTTCGCACAAAGAAGTGATCGAATCCGAACTTCTCCGTGAGAAAAGGGTTGTAGTGCTGCACATTCGGAAGGTTGATATTGAGTCCAACCGAAGAGCCACCGGCTTCATAGGCACCCTTATTCCCTGCTTGCATGATGCCGGAACTACCGCCAGTCACGAGCGCAAATCCTTTTTTTGATAAGCGCTCGGCAAGTTCTGTCGCGCTTTTGGCAATCGGGCTATCAATCGGCGAGCGAGCGCTGCCGAAGAATGTGGCGGCAAGTCCGTAGCGCTGAATGATGTCGAATCCCTCGACAAATTCAGACATGATCTTAAATACACGCCACGATTCAATTTTATTTGGTTTGCAGACAAGGAGCGGCCGTTC
>DATLDL010000003.1:0-14934 GCA_035525885.1 Minisyncoccota bacterium
ATAGGCAAATCGTCCTGACTTTCCGGATACACCGATGCCCATACCACTGGTCGGGGTCGCGCAAATCCAGGAAGGGCCGCTAACGAGCTTTTAGCACCCGTCACCGTATCTCCA
Source organism: Minisyncoccota bacterium (assembly GCA_035525885.1). Taxonomy (GTDB): domain Bacteria; phylum Patescibacteriota; class Minisyncoccia; order Phycocordibacterales; family Phycocordibacteraceae; genus C7867-001. Next base: position 115 of record DATLDL010000003.1, read on the forward strand.
ACCGCAACTACGCCGGCCGCCTTCACGCCCGTTACCACGTAGCCAATTTCCCCCGCAGACAGTGATTCCGCAGGTGTTTCGTCAGGACTAAACGTACCGACTTCAAGCGCTATGAATTCTTCCTTCCCTGCCGCATGAAACCGAAGCGGCTGACCTTTTTTAAAAGTGCCATCAAATACGCGCAGGTACACCACCACCCCGCGGTGCGTAGAGTATGAGAAATCGAAGACGAGTCCGCGCGGATCACTGGTAGATTCACTTACTCGCGGTGGCGGCACCCGCTTCACCACTTCGGCAAGAAGCTCATCGACACCTTCCCCACTCTTACCGGAAACAGCGAGTACGGTGTCGGCCGATACGGAAAGCAGTTTTGCGAGCTCCTGCTTCACTTCGGCAACGCGTGCCTGCGGTGAATCTATTTTTGAAACGACCGGCACAATAACGCACCCTTGTGCACGCGCCGCTTCAAGCGTGGTGAGTGTCTGCGCTTGTACGCCCTGGGTGGAGTCGACCAGAAGAAGCACTCCTTCTACCGCTTTAAGTGCGCGCGAGACTTCGTACGAAAAGTCGATGTGGCCTGGCGTATCAATGAGATTCAAAACGTACACCGCGCCGTCTTCAGCTTTGTAGTTCATGCGCACCGGCTGCATCTTAATGGTGATGCCTCGCTCTCGTTCAAGATCCATGCGATCAAGCACCTGGTCACGCATTTTGCGCTCGGGAATAGTTCCTGTTTTTTCAAGCAAACGATCAGCAAGGGTCGATTTGCCGTGATCAATATGCGCAATGATAGAAAAGTTTCGTACGTTCATGGTTGAGCCGGCTCTTCAGCAGACGGCGGCAGGATGGTCCGGATGCCTGGCAGCCGTGCCAGCGCTCGCGCGCCATCTGAGAATTCTTCGTTCTTGAAGAGACGGAGGGTCACTGCCGAAGCGGTAAGTCCCACCATACCTGCGAGAAGCCCTTGCGTAAAGACAGCGGGGAGAGTGGTGAGTGAGACTATGCCGCCCAGAAGCGCAAGAGTCCCGTATGCGGCACTACCGCCCGCTGCTGCTGCAAAGGCGCCATGGACGAACGGCCGGCCAAGTAGTGCGGTTATACCGGGTGCCGTTTGAGAGAGTGCGACCAGCGAAAGGAGCGCGAGAAATATCTGACCTATCGTTGCAGCGAGGGCGATGAGCAGAATGCCGCTGCCGGGTACATGCGCGACGCGAAATACTCCGGCAAGCCATGCGGGAAATCCTTCACCAGCAAGAGTGAGAAAGGAGAGTGCGAGTCCCACCGTTACCACTCCCCCGAGTATTTGATACATGAGCGGACGCCATGACTGGCGCGCGGCATACAGCGCGCGCGAGAACAAGAGCACGAGTCCTTGTGCGACCAGGCCGATCGTGAAAATCGCAAGCATAGCGGCAGTGAGACGCGTTGCGTTCCAATCAAACGCCCCGCTGCCCAAAATCACACGTACTAGATGCGCCCGCAAGACTACGATGAGACCGAGTGCGACCAGTGACCATACGATGAGGTGCCGCGCGGACGCAGATAGTATTCGGGTAAATTCTGCCTTATTGTCGCCTGATGACGCTTCTGAGAGCGCAGGAAATGCAGCAACCGCATACGAAGCGCCAATAAGCGAGAGTGGCACCGCCTCAAGATTTCCTGCAAGCGTAAATACCGAGACGCTCCCTGTTCCCACTTTTACTGCGCACGCGGTGAGAATAAATGCGGTGACCGAACCCATCCCAAGCGCAAGGGAACGCGGGATTGAATCGCGCATGATGGGTAGTAGCTCCGACAATCGAGGAACGACCAGGCGGGGCAAGACACCTGCGCGAGCGAGTACGGGAATGTGAATCGCCACATGTAACAACGCGCCCACAAGCACTCCCGTGCCAATGCCCGTCAAGCCGTACTGAGGATAGAGCACGAGCGTTCCGAACATAATGCCAACGTTGTAGAGGACGGGAGAAAGTGCAAAGAGTACGAATTTTCGATGGACTTGCGTTACACTCGTCACGATACCCGAAACTCCAAGCACGAGCGGCTGTACCAACAAAAGCCGCGCAAGCATGATAAAAGAAGACGCATCGGGTGAAGCTGCGAGATCCGGATAAGCAGCGGCGAGCAACTGCGGCATGAAAATGCCAAGAAGAATACAGATGGCGCCGCCTGCCATTAGAAGAAACGAGACTGATTCTGAGAGCAATTTTTTCGTTTCTTCGGTAGTGCCGGCGGCAATGCGCGGAATAAGCACATATGCGCTCACGAGCGAAGCGACGAGCGCGAACACAAGGTCTGGGATACGGAACGCCGCATAGTAGAGATCGAGCGTGGGACTCGCGCCAAATACGCTTGCAAATGTGCGGTCGCGCAAAAGCGCGAGCGCTTGCGAGGCGAGCGTGAGGGATGCAAGCACATACGCGGCCTGATGGAGACCGCGTATAGGCGTTGCAAAGCGCTCGAAAAATCCTCGAACCATGCGCGTATCATACCCGATATGACGCGCAAAACACAAAAGGCCCTGATAGGGCCTTTTGTGTTTAAGACAGATCGATTATTACGGAGAGACGGGTGCGGCTGGTGAGGAAAGAAGGTTTGCCGGGAATGGATTCTTGCCTGCCTCAAGCGAGGTGATCAGGCCCGCAACCGCCTTTTCGTTATCCGCAGAAAGCGCTGCAATGGCCTTCAATTCTTTGAGCGCGTCGGCCAGATTCCCCTTCTTGGCATATGCCGCTGCGAGGAAGTAGCGCGCATTTGCAAATTGAGGATTCGCAGAAACCGATGCTGCAAGTGCTGCGATTGCACCATCCGTGTTGTTACTTGCTGCACGCAAGAGTCCGAGCTGGAAGAGCACGTTTGGATCGGTTGGCGTGAAGTATGCCGCTGCTTCAGCTGCCGCAAGCGCATCTTTCAAGTTGCCATCACGCACCTCAAGCTGGGAGAGCAGGAAGATGGCAGCCGTATAGTTCTGCTTGAGCGTAATGGCTTGTTTCAAGTATTCCTTAGCAGCCGCACTGTCCTTATGCGCAATCGCAAGCTGTGCGAGCGCGTACGCGATAGTTGGATTAGTTGGGTTCAATGTCGCTGCTTTCTCATATGCGGTCTTCGCATTTTCATATGAACCTTCAACATTCAGTGATACTACTGAGGAATATAGATTGCCGAGCGCGAGCCAGTTCTGGTAGTCATTCGGGGCAGTACGCGTTGCGGTCAGCGCTGCGTTAATACCTGCCGAAAGAGTGGTCTGGAATTCACGTGCTGCATCTGCTGCAGATTTGTCAGTTGCTGCTGCAATTTGTTGCAGACGCACTTGAGCAATTTGCGCTTGCGCAGCATACGCCGTTGCGCTTGGTGCAAACGACAGTGAGTGTGCAATTGCTGTCTCTGCAGTCGCAAGATCACCCCGCTGAAGAGCAGCGGACGCACGCGTGAGATCAACCTGAGCGATGTAGTGCTCAATAAGCACGTACGCCGCACCAATCGCTGCCAAAAGAAGCAAAGTCAACTTGAAGACAATCAAGAATCCGATGCGCGGATTTTTTGAAAACGCAATGCCCCACTGCGCGCCGCCGCGGGCAAACCGAAGTGTTGATACAAACACGCCAGCAAATACGAACGCAAGCGCGAGAACGGCAGCGTTTGGAAGGTCAAAGAGCGCAATCGCAAACAGATACGTAGCTCCTACAAACGAGAGTGTTGCGACCAAACGCACCGCGCTCTCAGCCGCGCTGCGGAAGATAAGCGTGCGGATACCAAAGAATAGGAAGAGCCCCAAAAAGACTATCCATGCAATGGCACCAACAGCGCCCGTTGTTACGAACGAGGTCGGAATGAAACCAACACCTGACGAGAAGTCTACGTTCCAGAAGACGGTCTGGTTGAGTGATGTATCGCGGTACTGGAGCCACTTCGAACTGAAGGTGTTTGGACCAGAACCAAAGAGCAGTGACGTACCGTACACCTGGTGACCGACGGCAAGCGTGGATTGCCATGAGGGACGGACCGTGAGCACATTCACATGGAGCTTGTTGGCAAGCGCGTTACCAAGCGCGCTTCCGAGAAGGAAGAACAGCGATACTGCAAGCACAATGAGCGGCGCTGCCAGTGGACGATGTCCCTCTCCACGTTCCATATCGCCCTCTGCTATCACGGTAGTGCCTTCGAGATCGCTCTCCGATCCAGATGAGGATCGTTGCATGACCGCCTCCACAAAAAGACCAAGCGCCGCAAGTGCAACGAGGATCCAGATGAGCGCAGAGCTGACAATGGCGAGCATGAATAGCGAGACGGCACAGGCAATCATGAGTAGCCCCCGCGTGCGCGATGATACGGCAACCAAGCGAAGCGTCAGAAGAATAGTAATGACGCCGAGACCGAGCAGGACGCCAAGATCAGCGAACGAACCGACGATGGAGAGCGTTGGCGAGATCTTGTCTGGCATGATTTGACCGAGTACCAGAATAAGTACTTGAGCAAGAAGGAGGAGGCCGAACGCATACGCGAGTGTCTTAAAGAATGCTTGATACTGTTCTGCGCGACGCAGAATGAGGGCTGCGAGCGACGCGAAGAACCCTGCGACTACCATAAAGCCGAGCGTGTCTGGTTCAAGCGCTGTGCCAAATGTTGCAGATGAAATGCTAGTGCCTGAGAAAAGCGTCGAAAGAATGTACGCCAACGTCGGAAGCCATAACAGTCCAAACGGAACGAGTGGTGGCAGAATCAAATTCCCGCGCGTAAGTCGTGCAAGGATGTAGCACGCAAGCGTCAGAATACCGCCCGCAGCAAGTACAAATACTTTTGTTGGAAGAAACGGTACATACGGGGATGGAATAATAACCAGAATGGACAGCACCACGGTTGCAAGCAGTACCCACACGCTTGCACGTTCAAATGAAAAACGTCGAGAGTCTATAGTCTGCGGAGGCATACGTAATAATTGAAATGCGCTAACTGTTAATACTTCGTAGTATACCTTTCTCTCCCGCCACAAGAGATCGCTTTCCCCAGAATATGAAGATCCGGCGGAGATCTCGCCCAAAAAATAAATTTGTGGCATAATCCGTGATGGACTGACTCGACGATTGCTTGGCAGCTCTTACAAGCTGCTGGGAGGAAAGTCCGAGCACGTCTTTCGTGAAAACGAAAGAGTCGCGTAGCAGGTAACGCCTGTCCGCCGCAAGGCGCGAGGTGCGAGCAGTGACGTTCACAAGCGAAAGTGCGTGAACGTCTCCCGAGCGAAAGCTTTGGAGACGAATTCTCTGGGTGACTAGAGAAGTGAAACGGCAAAATCCTTACGTACGTGCAAGGCCGTATCGCTAACAGATGTTGGCGGGGTGCCGCTCGAGGCAAGAAGCGATTCTTGTCCCAGATACATAATCGTCCACGACAGAACTCGGCTTATCGGTCAGTCCCAACATAAAACCGCGCATACGCGCGGTTTTATGTTTATCCTGCAGTGTGTGCTAGACGATCTCGCACGTGCCACCGGCGCACGCCAATTCTTTCTTAAGCTCGGTCTCATCCTGGCGCTCGTACGAGTAGAGCTTGCTGTAATCAATCTTTGGCAAGCTGGCGACATATTCCTCATATCGCTCTTTGGAAATAGCTTCGTACGGAGCAAGTTGGTAGACGTGATTGCTTCGCGGCAAGAACGAAAGTCCACCGACGATCTCCCAGTTCGCATACACCCAGTTCGCTACCGCGATCCATTCATCCTCGCCCACAGAAACCGTTACGGACGGGTTGTGTTCGGTAAAATTCTGCTTCACGAGCTTCCAGTGCTCAAGCTGATCGAGCGCAGAAAGGTCGTCCTTGCAGATAGCGCCCTCAGGAGCTTTGACCGGGAATTCAAGCACGTACGTATTTGCCTCCTCGCGCGACTGGCCCACTTCTGGGTAATACGGCATGCCCTGATCGCGTAACATCTTAAAGAGCGAGTCGGTTGCGCTAATGCGGATACGGCGTAGGTAGTACGGCGCATGGCGAGCATGCATGCCGGACGCAACACCGATGGTCTGCGAAACGGTTCCCGATGGCTTCACGCACGTAATTGCCGTCGATGCATTTACGCCGAATCGTTCTGCATATTTCTTGTTCGTCTTGATCGTCTCAGCACGCATCGCCTGAAGCGCGTCGGCATTGCGCACTGCGGTCGAATCCCACTGGCCCGTAATCGAAACGCCAAGCAGGCGCTCGCTTTCACAATTCTCTTGCCATTCTTTCGAGAGGAACGGGAGTGTGACGAGCGTTGACTGGTAGGTGCCAAGGATAGTTGCGAGGCGCGCCTTGCGTACGAGTGATTCTTTCGTATCGGTTGCGCGAGCAACTACCTCAGAAAGGTTACAGAACTGCTTTGACTTGAGAATGATCTCGCCGCACGGGTTAGTACCGGCAGAACCCATGACGCGGCCGTTTGCGACGTAACCCGTTTTTTCCCAGTTCTCAATACGGCGCTTCGGAAGCTGCTTCATGAGGCCGCCGCGGTTGAAAATGCCGCGTTCACCAGCACGGCTTTTCATGAGCGCCACCCACTCATCCATAAACTCTTCATTGCCTGGTCGATCCAAATAGACTGCTGAGTTATTTGCAATCGAGCGGTGCGGGTCCGACATATAGAACTGTCCCTTCTTCGCATCCCGCAAATCGGTGTCGTCGAGATCCGAAAGCGAGATCATTGCGGAACGGCGCACGCCACCCGCAACCACGCACTCACCAATCTTGCAGATGATGTCGTGTGCATCGATGTTGCGCAGGCGACGGCCTTGGCGCGTAAAGATGCGGTCACGTGCAAACGCAAGGAGCGAACGGAGTGGTTCAGGACCCGACGCTTTTCCGCCCATCGTCTTCAAACGTGCACCTGCAGGGCGTACGAGCGAGTAATCGAAGTCAATGTCTTTGCCGTCATACCACGCCTTAAGTCCGACCGTGAGCGAGGTAGCCCATCCTTCGGCTGAGTCTGCGACCACGTGTGTCAGAAGCTTTTCTTTGGTCTGGTATTTGATTTGTGGGAGCGCTTGGATGTTCTGACTCTCCACGGAAAAGCCGACGCCGGTACCGCGCATCGAGATGTACATGATTTCCGCGAAATCCTCGAGTTTCGACGGTGCGATGTACGAGCAGTTGTAGGCACAGACGTTTGATTTGCGTGCTGCTTCGCCTGCAAATTGCATGAGGCGCATCGATGGCATGACTTCCTGCTTCAAGATGGCAGTGCGCACTTCTGCATATTCTTTTTCGGTGAGTTTCTCGCCGAGATTTTCTTTCATAAAGCCCATGTAGCGATCGACGGTCTCGATCCATGTCTCGCGACGACCTTCCGAAGGAATCCACTTCGCATAGGTGCGCAAATACACGAACTCGCCGAGCGGGTTATCTTTGAAGTACTGGTGGCTCTCTTCTGTAAGCTTCTTAACGTGCGCTGGAATCTCCACCTGCTCCGCGCGCATCTGCGCACGCTTGTCGCGGTAGAGGATGTATGACTTTGCCGTCTTCACGTAGTCGTTCAGGATGAGGTGTTTTTCAACGGAATCCTGAATACCTTCGACCGTAGGAAGAAAATTCTTGTACTTTTTTGCAAAGCGAGCAAGTTCGCCTGCTACTTGGTGTGCCACCAGAATCGCATCTGACTCATCTCCCTCTTCTGCAGCCGCCATTGCCTTTTGAATCGCCGAAGAAATTTTTTCGAAATCAAACGACACCATCCGTCCGTCGCGTTTTTCTATCTGCGGAACCATCGCACGATACCGCGCAGTTTCTTTTGAAACAGGTTCCTTTTTTTCTACAGCGACGACCGGTTGAACTGGTGCTTTGGCGGTTTTAGGCATAGGCGAAACGGCTAGTGATAATAATCGCGCGTTCTGCGAACGGCAGTGCGGCGTGATGAATGTAATTCTACTCCTGCTCCACCAAAACACCCTGTGGATAGTTTAATTGGAAACGATCGGCCAACTTTTCAAGAGCAGTGGTGTACCGGTTGCGACGGCATGAAGTGCGCCAAATCCCGCAGCGGTCTCAAGGACATAGCGAGCAGGTTGAGAAGGATAAAAGACAGACGGGTAACTTTCCGGAGTAACTCCTTCATGTATTGAAACCACCTTTCCTGTTGAATCGAGCCAAAAAATATCAAGCGGGACAAGAGTATCTTTCATCCAGAATCCGTACCGACTATCTTGAGGAAAAACAAAAAGCATGCCGTACCCTTCAGGAATTAGGGTACGTTCGCTTAGCCCCTTTTCACGAGCGGCAGTGGTAGTCGCAAACTCGAGCTTCAAGGACACGCCAGCAAATTCACCGTATGCAAACACATCGGCTTGTTCTGATGTCCTTGAGAAAAAATGAGTGGCGAAAAATCCTACGCACACAAGCACGGCGAACCCACTGATGAGCTGGAGTTTACCCATGGACTTTCATGCCCCACTTTGATGCGGCAGGATTTCGTTCTCGCCTCGCGAGCGTGAGCTGGTATGCCCCGAATAACACGGTCGCTATGGTTGCGCATAACTTATAGATCACCCACACATGCGGAGAAAAGTTGCGCCATACAATTTCATTTCCAATCGCCAGAACCGTAAACATGATCGCCCAGCGAAGCGAGAGGATATACCACCCCTGATCCGTCATATCAAAAAGAGATGCAAACAAAGATTTCAGAAACCCTTTTCCCTGGTAAATCCCATAGAACAGCAGTCCGGCAAAAAGAGTGTTATAGACCGTGTCTTTCACCATGAAAATGAGCGGGTCTTTGAGAAATACGGAAATACTCCCGAACAAAATCACAAAAAGTCCGGCAAAAAGCGGGAATCGAGCAAGGCGGCGCTCAGTGAGATATGCCAGTAGCAGTGCGGCGATAGTGAGCATGACAAAGAGCGCCGTTGAGGCAAGAAATCCCTCTTTTGTATCGCCGCGCACATACAGGGAAATAAAAAATCCAAGGATCGGACCGAATTCTACTGACCAATTAATGAGACTGTGGAGATGGCGATGCATAGCGATACTAACGTTCGCTCTGTATGCTAACACAGAAAAATGTGCGGAGGCGGTGAGATTCGAACTCACGATACCTTGCGGTATGCCGCCTTTCCAAGGCGGTGGAATAAACCACTATCCGACGCCTCCGTATGGGGGTTGTTATAACACGCTCTTTATTTACCCAAAAGGCGCGCGATACGTTCTTCGACTGGCGGATGGGTCGCAAACAGTTTTTCAATCCAACTCGTTTTCCCTTCTGGTTTCCCAAATGGCTCGTCAATAAAAAGGTGTGCCGTCGCATGACTTGCGTGGCGCATGGGCACGTTATTCGTGCTTATTTTACGGAGCGCTGAGGCAAGACCTTCCGGATACCGTGTCAGGAGAGCGCCCGATGCATCGGCAAGATATTCTCGTTTTCGTGAAATAGCGAGTTGAATAAGCTGTGCCGCGATCGGTGCGAGGATGATACCGACTACGCCGAGCACCAGCACGATAGCATTTCCACCACCTCGATTGTCACGGTTGCCGCCGCCATAAAACGCCATACGTAGGAAAAGGTCAGCGACAATCGCTACAAACCCGGCAAGTACCACAGCCACGGTCATGACGAGGATGTCGCGGTTCTGGACATGCGAAAGCTCATGCGCAATGACGCCCTCAAGTTCAGATCGATCAAGAAGAGCAAGGAGACCGGTCGTTGCGCACACGACGGCATGTTTTTCATCGCGTCCGGTTGCAAACGCGTTTGGAGCGACATCGTCAATGATGTAGATCTTCGGCATGGGAAGACCTGCGGTCATGGCGAGATTCTCAGTAACCGTATACAGGTCGAAAAATTCTTCCCGAGTCGCCAGACGCGCGCGACTCATGGAAAGCACAAGTTTGTCAGACGCCCAGTACGCATAGAAGTTCGTAGCAAGCGAGAAAATAACCGCGACATAGAGAATGACGGGGTTCCCGAAGTACCACGACACGCCATATCCGATCGCAATGACGACGACCAAAAACCCTATGATAAGGGCCCAGGTACGACGAACGTTTGCAGATCGTTCTTGGTAGATACTCATCTCACTTTGAAATGACTAGAATTGCACTTTGACGGGTTGCGCTTCTGTGGCGTCGGCAAGCTCGAACAGATCCATCTTAGCGAAGTGGAATGTAGATGCGATGAGGTTGCCCGGGAACGACTCTACTGCTGTGTTCAGATCGCGCACAGTACCGTTGTAGAAGCGGCGAGCGGCCTGAATTTTGTTTTCCGTATCAGAAAGCTCGCGTTGCAGCTCAAGGAAGTTCTGATTTGCCTTGAGATCTGGGTATGCTTCCGCAACCGCAAAGAGAGACTTAAGGGTACCTGCCAGCATATTTTCTGCCTGCGCTTTTTCCTGCATGCCGGTCGCACCCATTGCGGCTGCGCGCGCCTTAGTGACATTTTCAAAGGCGGCGGATTCGTGAGTCGCATACCCCTTTACGGTTGCGACAAGGTTTGGAATAAGGTCATAGCGGCGCTTTGCTTGTACATCGATATCGGAAAGCGCTTCTTTCGCACGGTTCACCCGCGCAACAAAACCGTTATAGGCAACAATGAGCCAGAGCAGAACGATAGCCAGTACGAACAGGACAATGGTGGTGATAGACATGAGCGTAGTATACCAAAACGGTGGTAATGGGAAATATGCTAGTTTTTATATTATGGAATCGATTAAAACACGGAGTGCTGGCGGTATAGTCATTGGCGAAAGCGGTACGATCGCGCTCATTCAACGCAAAGATGGTGATGGGTCTTGGATGTTTCCAAAAGGACACGTCGAAAGCACAGAAAAAGATGAGGATGCCGCGCGGCGTGAGATACAGGAAGAAACGGGACTTGCAAATCTGGAGTACCTCGACGATCTGGGTGAATACCTGCGCCCGCGCATCGCAAAAGACGGCAGTGACGATCTGCATGAAATGAAAACGATACATATGTTTCTGTTTACTGCTCCCCGCGCAGCCGCTCTTCACCCGCTCCATGACGGAGAAATTGGTGCGACGCAGTGGTTGCCGTTCCAGAATGTGGCGGCGACGCTTGGCAACAAGACTGACCGTTTTTGGTTTACCTCGATCGCAAAACGCGTACAGGAAGCAATCCAGCGCGATTAAGCCGGAATGACACGGGTACCAAGTAATTCGAGAAAGGTGTCTCGATGATCTTCTTGGCCGATTTCTCGTAAATGCTGCCACGGACGATACTCTGGCGTGTATTCATAGTGACCGCGCACTTCCCCATCTTCAAAGATGCGCACATGGTATTGATAGCGAAAATCGACATTCTTTCGAAGACTCGCCAGTTGTCCCTGGTCTTTCCATGCAACGAAGTGGTTGCCGTAGCCCTGATCGAGAAGAAACGTAATGAGTGATTGGAGTGTGACGTGAGGCGCAATCGTACCCAATAAATAGTCCTGCCGCTCTCCATAGGTAATCAATCCCGTCATGAACAAGAGTTTGCGAAGGCCAAGAAAAGAAAAGAAATCGCGTATCCACGGATGCATGGGCGTATATGCTCTCCAGAAAACGTATTTTATACGGTCACCGAACGAAGTGGTTGGATAGATCATTTTTGAGGCAGGCAGTGTACGTACCCACTCATGCAAAGACTCAACCGAAGTGTCTGGAGCGGCCACCATAGAAGATGGGTCAATTATACCCCGCATCATGGCCGTTTTCTAGAGTCGCTATATCGAAACCGAGCGCGCAATTGCTTTTACCACCCGTGGATCAAGCAGATCAGGAATGATTTTTGCCGCAGTAGGACGCGGTACAAGCGCCGCAAGCGCACGTGCGGCTTGCAGCTTTGTTTCTTGGGTTATTTTTGAAACACGTTTATCGAGCGCGCCGCGAAACACTCCCGGGTACACGAGTGCGTTATTGATTTGGTTGGGAAAATCGGATCGGCCAGTTGCAATAACCGCAGCGCCCGCAGCTTTTGCCTCGTCAGGCATAATTTCCGGCACAGGATTTGCAAGACCGAACACGATCGACCTGGGTGCCATGAGTTTGATGTGGTCCGCGTGGAGCAATCCCTTACCCGACACACCGACAAATGCATCGGCGTCGCGCATGGCCTCTTCAAGACCGCCCGTCACTTTGCGCGGATTAGTGATCGCGGCAAGTTCCTGTTTATGATCCGTAAGATCAGTACGCGTTGGGCCAATAATCCCACCCCGATCAATCAGCATGAGGTCATCGATACCCGCTGCATGCAGGAGTTTTGCAACAGCGGTACCGGCTGCGCCCGCCCCTGATATGACGACTTTCAGTTTCGTGAATTCTTTTTTCACCACCTTCGCCGCGTTCATAAGTCCCGCAAGCACCACGATTGCTGTGCCGTGCTGATCATCATGCATGACCGGAATATCGAGCGTCTCGATCAGCCGTTTTTCGATTTCAAAACAACGAGGCGCCGCAATGTCCTCAAGGTTAATGCCGCCAAAGTTTGGCGCGATCGCCTGCACAATACGGACAATCTCGTCAGGGTCCTGTGTGGTAAGCACGAGCGGCCACGCATCAATGCCAGCCATCTCCTTAAAAATAAGCGCCTTCCCTTCCATGACGGGGAGCGCGCCATAGGGGCCAATGTTCCCAAGTCCAAGAACGGCAGAGCCATCCGAAATCACCGCAATCGAGTTCTTTTTAATACTCATCTCCCGCGCATCCTCCGGATGCGCGACACGATACGTAGCGGCTGCGCCTACTCCTGGCGTGTACCAGAGCGAAAAATCCTTTTTACTCCTCAGTTTTGTCCGGCCTTTGGTTTCAATGCGCGCGCCCAACTTCTTATACGCCGCAATGATTTTTTTTGGATCTTGGTTCATGCCGATATATGCCGTTCCGGAAGTATACCGGAGCACGTGAGCGCATGGCAAAGTCTACGGACTAGTCGCCGCAAGCGAAATGCTCCTGACGCCCTCCTGTTTAACGGCCGCCCGTACCGGGAGGCGGGATCACGACACTCACCATGCGCGCTTCTCCTGTTGGGAAACCGTTTTTATAGATCGTGAACGTGAAATCAACAGAAACCGGTACCGTATTCCCATACGGTATGAGGATCGTGCGGCCTTGCTGTGCACCGCCTATCGTCTTAGACACCAGGCCATCGGTACAGGTGGGATAGTAGTTCGTACCCCCGATCGGTATGTAGAAATTGATCGTTCCGTGACACACCATGGTTACCCGCGATGAGTCGCCTATGCCGGGCGCCTTCGAATCAAGAAAAAGTGCATAACGCTCTGAGTACGTTCCTGGCGTCGCCGTAAAGACGATGCCGGACGGATTGTTCATAGGGAACACCGTAAAATCCGTATCGCTTGAATCGCAGACAGGTGCCATGCCGCGCTCGCTCGTGCAGAGATTGACGCGGTATTGACCAGCCGTCGGACCCCCCGCCTGCTCTAAACTCAGCTTCAGAACACACGTGCCGTCTGACTGACAACCTCCGCGGTCTGCATGCCCCGTTACTTTGTACTGCGTATTGCCAGATACCGGACTATAGAGCGTTGCGGTAATTTGCTTACCTCTCAAATTTTCGGCTCGATATTTGACCTGAATGGTTTCCTGTCCGGCGACATAGGACTCGCCGCCATTTGGACTTACTAGGGTGATGCGTTTTGTCCTCGCGACCGGAGCACTGCTCGGCGGCGGACTATCCGGAACAGTACCTATCGAACCGTGAAGTGCCGTACTGACTCGGGTAATGATACTTAAGTCTGCTCCGAAAACCGAAAGGAGATTGAGCACAGCACTAATCTGCACTTCCGATAGAGTCGCCGCATGAGCAGGAACCGCCGTGAATCCAAAACACAGCATGAGAGCAATCAAGAACGTGGCGGCGCGTGCGTTGAAAATAGACATGGCTATAGAGTTATCGGTATCTAATGACAGTAGCACTTCTCCACACTCGCAGTGATGCGTTTGGGGATAGTTACCTACGCAGCGAGCAACGCCATACTTCGGTATACTTCATCCTGTGAACCCAACTGACTCCATCGAAAAGCATTTCACCCGACTTAAACCCGAACAGAAGCGGGCGCTCCACAAGCTGCGCATAAAAACGATTGGCGATCTCCTCTATCACTTTCCTGCGCGGTATGAAAGCGCGGGACCCACGGGCACCATTGCGGGAGTTGCTCCCGGCGCTGAGGTGACGCTGTACGGCACGATACGAAAGCCTGACGTACGAAAGACGTGGAAATCCCGCCGACCTATTGCTGAAGCGTATCTGGAAGATGCGTCCGGGAAAATTAAGCTGATGTGGTTTTCTCAGCCTTATATCGCGAAAACGCTTCATGACGGCATGGTGGTGAAAATTCGCGGAAAAGTAACTGGCACCGCAGAAAAACCGTATGTCGCGAATCCGGAAATCGACAAGACGCCCCTTAACCCAGAAGAGATGCACGACAGTCTGTTTCTGTGGAAATCAGATGTCCACAAAGAAGAGGAGCCACTGCACCCTGTGTACCCCGAAAGTCAGGGCGTATCGTCTCTGTGGCTTTTTCACGCACTCAAGAAAGTTTTTGAAACACATGTCCATGAAACTATCGAAGATCCGATACCGCATGAAATTCTAGACCGCTACAACCTCCCGAAACTTTCAACGGCGTTCGTATGGCTACACCACCCGCGAAACCGCGCAGACGCGGATGTGGCACGAAAACGTTTTGCCTTTGAAGAGGTGTTCGTCTTGCAACTGGCGATGCAGAAGCGGCGTGCGGAGACGGTGCGGGAAAAAGCGCTGCCTATTAATGTCGATCGTGGCACACTGTCCGACTTTGTTGCGTCATTTCCCTTTCCACCACCCGGCGCGCAGACGCGTGCTAT
>DATLDL010000005.1:0-10836 GCA_035525885.1 Minisyncoccota bacterium
CGCCGTACTGCAGTACGACCACGATTGCGCCATAGCTAAAGAACGTTGAGAGCTTCATGCGAATAGCTCCAGCAAGGACGATAAACCCAGTCGCGACACCATAGGCGAGCTTGCCGAAGAACATAGTGCGCAGCGGGTGCCTTTCCCAGACGCGTCGCACTTCGTCAAAATGCGTTTCCGTAACCCCAATCTTATCGAGAAACTTATGCGCCAGCGTTGTTTTCTTACCAAAATGACCGAGCGCATAGTAAAACCCGTCTTTGCCCATATCGGTTATGAAAAAGATGGCCGCAAGAAGATAGATATTGAAGTAGCCGGCAGCGGCAAGCGTACCGGCAATAAACGCAACGACCGGACCCTCGATAAGCGAGACTGGGATGAGGATCCAGTAACTATAGGTATGTAGCAGGGCGAACACGTCAGGCATACAGACGAGTATAGTACATTTCTGCGGGTCGTTTTGGATTGAGCGGCATACCTACGGTACAAAAAATCCCGCAAAGCGGGATTTTTTCTTTTTAGTTACTAGCGCACTCAAGCTCTATTTAAGAGCGAGGTTAGCTTGATTGAGAATGGTCAAGAGATCAGCTTGCGTTTCCGGCAGGTGTGACGCGCGAGTGATGTCGACAAAGCCTACGACTTTAATCGACACATTCGTGCACGCGCCGAGCGCATTAGCAGGATTGACCTGCGCCTTTCCGAACGACACCTTGGAGTGGGTCGAGAAAAGGACATCGATGTGATTCTTGATACGTGCATTCATCGTGTCGGCAATCACGCGGTAGCCGATAAGCGGCGACACGGCGTTATACCCACAGTACGTACCATCCGCGTTCGTACCATCAATCTCGATGATCGTGCCGAATGGCAGTTCTTGAGCGAGGTCGCGAGAGCGGGCGGCGACGACTTCCGGATTAGCATATGCACCGCTTGCGGTTATAAGCGGATCGCTGTCGGTTTGGCCGGCAACGGCGTTATAGCCGGTGAGGGTGATTTCGGTCGAAAACGGCGGGATGCCTGGTGCGGCAACTGCCATCGGAAGCGCCGCACTTGCGGCGCCCGACACAAGGAAAAGACCCAGAAGGGCTCCAAATAGTGGCATAAGATGTAAG
This sequence comes from Minisyncoccota bacterium, assembly GCA_035525885.1. Taxonomy (GTDB): domain Bacteria; phylum Patescibacteriota; class Minisyncoccia; order Phycocordibacterales; family Phycocordibacteraceae; genus C7867-001. The sequence continues at coordinate 1,113 of DATLDL010000005.1, forward strand.
TCGTCAAAAAGGGCTGTAAAACCCTCGATTTCTTAACTATAGCATATTGACAATTCACTGTCAAGTGGTCGGGTAGGCCGTGATACCATCCCCGCATGGACCTTGTACAGACCATTATTCTCGGCATTGTGGAAGGCGCGACCGAATTCGTGCCGGTTTCCTCGACTGGACACCTCATTCTCGCCAGTTCCCTGCTTGGCATACCGCAAACCGAATTCGTAAAGACATTTGAAATAGCGATTCAGTCGGGTGCCATCCTCGCCGTCGTTGCTCTCTATTGGAAATCATTTCTAAACTGGCCGCTCATACAGAAAATCATCGCTGCGTTTATTCCAACCGGCATCATCGGGCTCGCATTGCATTCGTATGTGAAAGCGCACTTACTTGGCAACGAAATGGTGGTGCTGAGCGCGCTCGCAGTGGGCGGACTCGCACTCATTGCGTTTGAGCTGTGGCACGAAGAACACGAGGGCACCAAAGACATTACTTCCCTTTCGTACACCAATGCAGTGCTCATAGGTATCGCGCAGGCAATTGCCATCATCCCCGGCGTCTCGCGCTCCGCAGCCACAATTGTGGGCGGTCTTGCGCTCGGGCTTTCACGCGCAGCAATTATCGAGTTCTCATTTCTCCTTGCGGTGCCCACCATGGCGGCCGCAACCGGTCTTGATCTGCTGAAAACGTCTATCGCCTTTACTGGCTATGAATGGTTTCTGCTTTCTGTTGGCTTTGTCGTGTCGTTCCTAGTGGCGCTTGCTGCCATCCGCTGGCTCTTACACTTTGTGCGCGGACATTCTTTTATTCCGTTTGGAATCTACCGCATCGTGCTGTCGCTCGTGTTTGCACTCTACCTATTTCGGTAATTAACTCGCGGGCAAGAAAGAACCGACTATAACGCCAATAACGATAGCCGCGCCTCCAAGCAGTGACATGCGGAGTGCGCGTTTGAGAAAAGGAAGCTTGGCCAGCCGTGCACTTATGCCGCCGGCAATAAAAAGAGAAAGTATGGAGCAAACGACTGAAGCGCCAAATGCTATTCCATCTTGAAGGAATAGATACGGTGTCAGTGGAATGAACGCAGCGAGCACTGAAGCCACGAACATCACGACGCCCGCAATCAATGCTGGTCCTGAAGAAATTTGTGCTTTCGCCGTGTATTCTTCTGCACTTTCTTCAGAAAGAAAATTTCCGACTGCCATAGAAAACGCTTCCACAAAGGCATATACCACCCCAGTAAGCACGACAATTTCTCGTGAGGCACCGCCCACATTAAGTCCGGCAAGCAGTCCCACCATAGAAACCAAACTGTCCGTAATGCCAAACACGATCGTACGAATGTAGAGCGCGACATTTTGCATAGAATCACGATACCACGATGCCTAGCTTGAGTATTTAGACGTGCTACCCCAAGCAAGGGCTGCGAGATTTTGGAGGCCCTCGGAGGCGAAGCGGCATGGCAATTTCAGCGCCGTAGGGCAGCTGCGCTGAAATTCGCGAGCCGAGAGTGAGCACATTTCGCCGCTGGCGAAATGATGCGTACTCCAAAATCTCGCAGCCGAGCAAAGACTATCCACAAAATACGAGAACTATTCGCAAAAAACGAGACTGTTTCAAGCTACTATAGTGAGGAGAAACATGACTCTCATCTTCTTTGCGAACATCGTCGCGCTCATTTTTTCTTTCTTCGTCGTCGGGACGATTCTTGGAGCCGTGTTCTCGCAGCCGCTCCGGAAGAAACTTTCGAACTTCTTCCATATTCATGGCCGCTCCGACATTCTCCTTGCGCGCGTATTTCATAATCCCGTACTGCGCCCCGCCCGACACCCCTGGGAAGCGGAAGCGACCTTTAACCCTGCGGCGGTCATACTGAAAGACCGCACGCACCTTTTGTATCGCGCCATTGGCATTGATGGCGTCTCGCGTCTTGGCTACGCCTCTTCTGCAAACGGCATCGTGTTTGATGAACGACTGTCCTCGCCAGCGTACGTAGCTCAGAGTCCGCGTCTTGGCTTCCCCGGCCATCGCCACTACAACCCGGTCATGTACGCCTCGGGCGGCAGTTGGGGCGGTATTGAAGATCCGCGCATGGTGCGCATTGAGGGGCGGATATATGTATCGTTTTCCGTATTCGACGGGTGGGATTTCATTCGCGTTGGCGTTATTTCCATTTCTGAAGACGACTTTATCGCCAAGCGCTTTGGCAATTGGACGCCCGCCACACTCGTCTCCCCTCCCGGACAAATTCACAAAAATTGGGTTCTCTTCCCTGAAAAGATTCATGGCCAGTTCGCATTCATCCACAGCATCACACCAAAGATAGAGATCGCCTATCGCGATCGCATTGAGGACATCGGGAAGATGGAGCCGTTCATTGAAAGCTGGACCGGTCCGCGTGATGCACGACAAGGACGCGCCGGGTTCTGGGACAACCACGTGCGCGGCGCGGGGCCGCCGCCGCTCAAAACAGATGCGGGGTGGCTGCTCTTCTATCACGCCGTCGATGAAAAAGATCCAGGCCGTTACAAGCTCGGCGCCATGCTCCTTGATCTGCAGGACCCCACCAAAGTGCTCTACCGTTCGCACGTACCCGTGCTCTCGCCAAACGCACGCTATGAAAATGTGGGTAAGCCCGGCATCGTGTACGCCTGCGGCGCAGTGATCAAAGGCGATACGCTCTACGTGTACTACGGCGGCGCCGACAAAGTAGTCTGCGTGGCGTTTGCAAACCTACGCGCATTTCTCAGAGCGCTCATGTCCGGCGAACATGCAATACTAAGAAGCACGCGTTTGGAGACACAGTAATACTATGACGAACCTCTCTTTCAAAAGCATTCGCCGCCAGCCCGAAAAAAGAGAACTCTCCTGGCTTGAACGAGTGCATGTTCCGAGAAAAGGCTCTCGGAGCGCGTCGGCGCGAGAGCGAGCCGCTTTTTCAGCAGAAAAAGACGGCGTACTTTTCGCAGGAATGTGCGCGAGTGAAAGCTAACTCTAGTTATGTTTATCGTCCGACGAGAACCGCATAATCCCCTCCTTGCGCCACGGCGCGAGCACCCGTGGGAAGCCCTTGCCGTCTTTAATCCGTCAGTCATCCGCACCCCGGAAGGCGTGCGCATGTATTACCGAGCGCTTTCAAATCCTGCCGCGCTCGTTTCGCCGTACGCGGGTCAGTCCACCATTGGGGAAGCATTTTCGGAAGACGATATTCACTTTCACTCGCGCCGCCAGGTGCTCATGCCGCAAGAATCATGGGAAGCGTTCGGGTGTGAGGACCCGCGCGCCACTATATTTGAAGGCGTAACCTATCTTTCCTATACCGCGCTTGGCGGCTATCCGTTTAACGCCGAGAACATCAAGGTCGCTATTGCTGTTTCAAGAGACGGCAAGGATTTTACTGAACGACATCTTGCAACACCGTTTAATGCAAAAGCATTTGCGCTTTTTCCGGAACGCGTGAACGGCAAAGTAGCGGCACTCCTTGCGGTGCACACGGATAACCCTCCTTCAGAAATCTGCCTCGTACTTGCGGACGAGGTTGAAGACTTCTGGTCGCCTGAATTTTGGAAAACGTGGTACACGGATTGGAAAAGCCATGCAGTACATTTCCGCCGCGATGATCGCGACCATGTAGAAGTGGGCGCGCCGCCCATCAAGACGGACGCGGGCTGGCTTTTCTTCTACTCATACATCGAGGACTACTTTGGCGGAGGCGAACGAGTCTTTTCGGTTGAGGCGGCGCTGCTTGATCTCAAGGATCCCGCAAAAATAATTTCGCGCACCGAATCTATCTTGGTCCCCGAAGAAATTTATGAAGAGTACGGCATTGTGCCGAACATTGTCTTCCCCACCAGCGTTACCACGCGCGAGGGCGGAATGCTCGATTTGTGGTATGGCGCTGCAGACACCACCTGCGCGAAGGCATCTATTCGCTTGGCCGACCTGCTCGATGTCCTCTCACCCGCAACATCGCGCGCACTGACACGTCCGCCTGAAAATCCAATTCTCTCGCCGCAAGGTTCAGGTTTTGAAAGCCGGGACGTATTCAATGCCGCCGCCGTTGATCTGGATGGCACGGTCCGCATTTTCTACCGCGCCATGGACGAGGCAAATACGTCGACGATAGGCCTTGCTGAAAGCAAAGACGGTATTCACATAGATAATCGCCTTGGAACGCCCGTCTATGCGCCGCGCGCAGACTTTGAAGCCAAGCACGGCAGCCCCACCGGAAATTCCGGTTGCGAAGATCCTCGTACTGTCATCATTGATGAGCGCATATACATGACCTATACCGCGTATGACGGGGTCAATGTGCCGCGCGGCGCCGTGAGTTCGATTACGCTTGAAGACTTTCGCGCAAAGCGCTTTGAGGCATGGTCGACCCCCTTTCTTCTCACGCCCGACAATGTCGATGATAAAGATCTCGCGCTGTTGCCGGAAAAAGTGAACGGCAATTTTCTCCTCTACCACCGCATCGGCAATCGTATTTGCGCTGACTTGTTGCCCGACCTCACTTCCGGCAAGCGCGTCTCGCGCTGCATTGAAATTTTGGGACCACGGCATGGCATGTGGGACGGTAAGAAAATCGGCATGGCAGGTCCGCCCATCAAGACTGAACATGGGTATCTGCTCATTTATCACGGCGTCTCGCGGCACGGCACGTACCGCCTTGGCGCGGCCCTGCTTGATCACTCCGGACTTGAAGTGCTTTCGCGAAGCGCTGATCCTTTGTTTGAACCAGAAACGGCGTATGAAAAAGTCGGTGAGGTGGGCAACGTTGTCTTCTCCTGCGGACAAGTGGTGCGCGGCGATACGCTGTTCCTGTATTACGGTGGCGCTGATCGCGTGATCGGCGTTGCGACTGGTTCCCTCTCGCGCATTCTAAAAAGCTTGTCGGTATAGGACATAAAAAATCCCCGCGCTTCTGGTGAAGCGCGGGGCGATTCGTGCGAACTCATGAGGGCAGAAAGACCCGGGTTCTGCGATTGCAGAGAAAATCCTCCGTGAGCGTCCAGGCATCCACGCACCACATGCGGTACTCAGCGTGCCAGCGCGTACCTACCGCAAGTCCAGGCGTGAAGAACAGATTCCAGCACGTGTTCGCCACGAGTCCGAACCGCTCCTCGTCGCCCGTGAGACGCCGCTCAAGCAGTTGCGCAAGCCGGATCGTGAGCTCCGAAAACTCGAAGCAGTGATCGCCCGGAAGAGCGCGGCGCAACTCGGAAAGCATTACCCGTTCGGAATCAAGCTCGAGCGACCGGCCAAACATGGTTCGCAGCGGCTTGACCTGACGGATGCGCGGCCCTACATGCGTAGCAAAACCAGATACCACATACAGACGGCTGCTCGTTTGAAAGAACGTCTCGCCGTTGTAGTCCTTACGAGACGCAGGATAGACCACAGTCTTGTTGACCTGCTTCAAGACTACAGGTTGTGGCACTGGTCGTGCCAGTGAAGATGCAGTATTCATGCTATTCCTCCCATGACGAAGATCACTATCGTATAACCCCTCTGCACCCTAACGAAAATCCGCGAATTAGCAAGTGTGGCGTGACACGCGATATTTTCATACAAAAAAGAAAACGGGGACCACGAAGGTCCCCGTTTTTACTGCCGGCCCACAACGGGCCGCTACGTACTGGTCTCGCGCAAGAAGCGCGTCACCTCCTGCTCGTGCCCGAGCTGGTCCGCCTGCTTGCCGCCGGCGTCGTCGTAGAAAAAGATCATGATGCTCATGCCTTCGAATTGGTTCGCCGCCTGATTCGCGATCGGTACCGCAAGCGACTGCGGCGGTGAATCGACCACGAAGTTGATCAGGAAGCGGCGATCACGGAAACGCTCCGTGTCGCTTGCCACACCGGCAGAGGAGACCTCCCGCCCCTCGGAAACCACCGTGTACTCGATGAGATAGATCGGCGTGACGGAAAACTCTCTCCCCGTCGACACCTCCGTCAGCGCTGCGGCCGGCAAAATGGCGATGTGTGCCATTTCGACCGGAGCAGGATTGACCGGCGGCCCCGTGTCACCGAGCGCCGTACCCACCGCAATTGCCGCCAGAAACAGCGGCACAGCGAGCCAAAGCCTTGTCATGGCTTTCTCTCCCTACGGTATGGAACCGGAATTGGCTCCATCTATAACCCTAATTTATATGCGTCCTTTGTCAATAAACGCTCGTGTATACTAAACACAAATGCCTGAAATGGTGATCTTTGATTTAGACGGTACGCTTGCGCGAAGTAAGCAGCCCATTGCCCCGTCAACCGCTGCACTTTTATCCGCACTGCTTTCGCGCACGAAGGTGGCGGTCGTTTCGGGTGGTGCACTTCTCCAATTTGAAACACAAGTGGTTGCGCAGCTTCCGACTGACGCCTCTCTTGAAAACCTGTATCTCCTTCCCACCTCAGGCGCTGCTCTTTACGAATGGCGCGCTGCCAAATGGATCAAAGTATACGAAGAACGCATTCCTGAAGATGAAGCGTATAAAATTCAGGAAACGGTGCGCTTTGCTGCCGAAGAAACGGGAGTGATAGATTTTGCAACGCCGTCATTTGGTGACCGCATAGAGTATCGTGGCGCACAGATCACGCTCTCCGCGCTTGGCCAGGAAGCGCCCATAGCTGCAAAGGAAGCGTGGGACCCGACCAAATCAAAACGTCACGCGCTTCAGAAAGCGATTGCAAGCAAACTCCACGGCTATGCCGTTTCTATGGGCGGCAAGACTTCGATCGACGTGACCAAAGAAGGTATTGATAAGGCATACGGTATTCACCAACTCTCCAAGCGCCTTCAAATTCCAGAAGCAAACATGCTCTACGTGGGTGACGAATTAGAAAAAGGCGGGAACGATGAAGCAGTATATAAAACCGAAGCGAAAGCGAAGCCAATCCAAAATCCAACGGAAACTGAGCAATTGATTCAAGAAATCCTCGCGATTCCGTAATATTTACAGAGTTTAAGTTTAGTTGTATAAATCCTCTGTGCCGCCCGGCACAGGATGTTCTTTTCATACGCCCTGCCAAGGGAAGGAGTTTCAAATGGAAACGCAGCGATTCATGAGGACTGTCAGATTGGAGTGGTTACAGGAACGTGGCGGATTGATTCATCACTACGGGATTGCTGGGGCGATTAGGATGTATCGTGAATGCCCCGTCGACATTTTCCGAGACGCGTGTTTCGAAGCGCTTCGGTATGAGGCGATACATGCTCGTTACCCGTTTTTGGACGAAACCTATCAACAAATCCGAGATCTTCTGCGCGACCTTGTGAGCGAAGGAGACGACTGTCGTGATGAAATTGTTCGGTTCGCCGACCTGTTGCTTTTCGACGTAACGCGACACAATGGCTACGGCGATGACCAGAAAGAAAAAATTTACCAGAGAAGAGCCGCAGACATTGAGTTCGTCATTGAGCTTTCTGCTCGGGGACCTGGTCATATCCGGAATTCCGATCTTGTAAAATCCGTCATTAGGCGCGCGCTTCAGGAAACAGACTTATACGTACGAGCTCCCAGTCTTCCTAAACTTCTTGTTGAGAGCGTAGACGGGATCATGCCGCCCAGCTGGAAAACGGAGAAGTATGAGTATCTGGATGGTTCTTGGAATCAGGCTCTACGCGCTCTTCAACTCGTCGTGAGAGCAAATGACACCACCTTCCTCCCACAACTGGAGAAAGTTCTCAAGGCATACGACGAGGGAAAAATTGAGCATTATGCGGACGAAAGCGCCCCGATTCCAGTGACGCCCGCGCATAAAGCAATGTTTGCAGCTGCAGTGAGGTGCCTGCGTGTGGGTCGAGATGAGTAAGCAAACCTCGACCTGACCTGATCTTTCAGACGTTTCGCCCCGCGCCACAAGCGCGGGGCTTTTTATTTGGCGAGGCGCGTAAGGCGTATTATCTCGTACGAGTACTCACCCTTGAGCGCGCTCCAGACGGGAGCAAGACGATCATCACTCACGACGCGAAATGCTTCACGAATTTCATCGAGTGCATTCCCGCCCGGCAACAGGTGCAGGAAATCGCTCGAAGCGAGCGTGCCGATGCTCGCCAATTCTTCCAAGTGCTTTACGATAGTGCTTTCTGTAAGTCCGCGCGCCTTTGCAGCATCCGTAAGCGACCTTGCGTCGCGCACTGCTTGCAGCGTTTCTGCGAGCCGTCCCGGCATTCCCTTCCCTATTTTCACTTTTTCTTTCTTACTACCCCCTACCCCCGACTCACTACTCACTACTGCTCCTCCCATCGCTTTCACAAACTGCTTTTGCATATCTGCCACTTCGCTCTGCGGCATGCGCGCAAACGTGCTCGCCACAATGTCTGAAGACTCGCGAAATTCCCGATCCTTTTCCAGAATTTCTGGATGGACCGCAAGCGCGCGCTGATTGATGCCAAGCAGGTGCACGCCCTCAAGCCGCCGCACGCGGGAAAGCGCTACATACCCTTGTCCGTATTCAAATGCCTGCGAGAGGTCCATGACGGCCGCATCCATGCTCATGCCCTGGCTTTTATGCACCGTCATGGCCCATGCAAGTCGCAGGGGCACCTGAGAAATTTGCGCGCGCACTTTTCCATTTTCTTCCACCTGCCACTCCATGGGCTCTGCCGTGACATACGTCCCGTCGCGCGTCTCCACCAAAGGAAGTTTGCTTCCCGTTTCAAATTCAACCACCGTGCCAAGCGTACCGTTTACGAATTTTCCCTGCGGAGAGTTTTTCGTAAACATGACCGACGCACCCTCCTTCAATTCCAGGATTTCAGGAGACAAGCAGCCGCGTTTCAATCCTTCAATCATGGAGTCCTTGCCCTGCGAATTCATGAGGAATTTTTTTGCAGATCCCGGGAGCTTCGCAAGCTCTGCGGCATTCAACCGATCGACATCGGCGTTGTGCGAGAACAGTTTCGGCATATCGGCCGGCGATTCTTCGGGAGTAATGCGGCGCGACGTGAGCTGTTCAAAATGCAACTCCTCTACTTCCCCACTGCGTATGGCTGAAAGTATGGAAAGGAAAATTGGATCATCCTGACGATGCTGGTCCGTGAGGTAGCACACGAGCGGATTCAATTCGCGCCACGTTGACGACTGGTACGCGAACTGCGTTTCGCGGCCCATTTTAGTTACTGGCGGCAGCTGAAAGAAGTCGCCCACAACAATGACCTGCAGTCCGCCAAACGGCAGTGCAACGCGGCGGACTTCGCGGCACACCGCGTCCGCCGCTTCGAACGTTGCGGCGGAGAGCATGGACACTTCATCAATGATCAGTACTTTCGCTTTCTGAATGCGGCGCGCCACATGCTCTTTGCTTGCAATGCGGTCTATGTCTGCTGCGGACAAGTTGTCTTCAATGCCGATACCGCTCCACGAGTGAAGCGTCATGCCGCTGATATGCGTTGCGGCAATTCCGGTTGCGGCTGTTACAGACGGCTCAATGCCGCACTCGCGAAGCCAGGCGACATAGTCATTGATGGTGTGCGTTTTTCCGCTCCCCGGTTCGCCCGTGAGAAAAATATTCGCGCCCGATTGTAAAATAGTGAGCGCTTCCGGCTGGGTCATCCGGCGATTATACCCCGCGGGTCAATTCTTTCTTAGTATCCCGCGATTGGTGCCATGCCGCTTGAGTGCGGTAGCTGCTTGAATCTGCTCGTGGTTGCCATTGCCTCCGGCTGGCCTATGAGCGTCGCGTATACCACCAGCCGTTTGTCGTACGTCATGCCCTCTTTTTCGTCGTATACCCATTTT
>DATLDL010000007.1:0-22526 GCA_035525885.1 Minisyncoccota bacterium
GCAGCCACCCGATTGTGGAATTTCAAAGTCTTTAAAGTGATGGAGAAGGGGACCAATGAACATGAGAATGCTTCGCGTGCGCGTTGCTGCCTCGCGGTTCATCGATGCGAGGTCAATTTTTTCTGGCGGAGTAATGACGAGATTGTTCCCGTCCCACTTCACCTCAACGCCGATTGAGCGAAGTACTTCAATCAAACGGTTCACCTCCTCGATTTTCGGCATGCGGAGGAGGGTGGTAGTGCCGCGATTCAACAGGGAGGCAGCCAGGAGTCCGACGGCGCCGTTTTTGGAGCGTGCCGTCTCAACGCTTCCGGAAAGCGGCTTGCCGCCTTCAACGACGAAATGGAGTCCTTCTGAGGAAGTCATACGGCGATTTTAACATTCGTTTGTCATTTAACAGAAACCCGCGTTATGATGCGGGCAATGTCATTCTTTTCTCCAAAACTTGGCATCGATCTCGGGACCACGAACGTCCTGGTTTTTGTGCCGGGAAAAGGCGTGGTGCTGAACGAGCCATCAGTTGTCGCCGTATCAAAAGTGGGAAACAAGGTGATTGCTATAGGCGCCGAAGCTAAGGCGATGATCGGAAAAACGCATGATGAAATCACAGCGTACCGTCCCATGAAAGACGGCGTGATTGCCGACTACCGCGTTACGGAAGCGATGCTCCGCTACTTCATGCGCAAGGCGCTCAAGTGGAATCCATTTCGCCCTACTGTGCTCGTGTCCGTTCCTGCGGGCGTTACATCAACAGAAAAGCGTGCCGTGATCGAGGCGGCAGTGAAAGCGGGTGCAAAAAACGCGTTCGTCGTTAAGGAACCGATTCTTGCCGCGATTGGCGCCGGCATTCCTATTCATGAGCCCATGGGTCGCATGGTTGCAGATATTGGCGGAGGAACGATTGACGTCGCTGTGATTTCGCTTGGAGGTATTGTGGCGTCCACCAGCGTGAAGTGCGCAGGAAATCGCCTTGATCGCGCGATCGTGGACTATGTGAAGCGTCAGCATAATCTTTCAATTGGTGACAAAACTGCGGAAGAAATCAAAATTAAAGTTGGGGCAGCAGTCCCTATGCAAGAAGAACTTACGATGCAAGTAAAAGGACGCGATTTAGTATCGGGTCTACCGCGCACTATTGATCTAACGACCAATGAGGCGGCGCAATCCATGGCACGCGAACTACGCGAAATGACGCAGGCAATTCGTAAAGTTCTTCAGGAAACGCCACCGGAACTTGCAAGCGATATTATCGACAACGGCATTATTTTGACCGGTGGCACTTCGCAGCTTCGCCAGATGGCGGAACTGGTGTATCGCCGCACGGGCGTTACGGCAAAGCTTGCTCAGGATCCGTATTTTTGTGTGGCGCGCGGGACGGGTGTTGCTCTCAAACATTTGGGTACGTATCAAAAGTCGATCATCGCGAAGCAGTAAGGCGCTCTAGAAAACAAAGAGCCCCGCGCGTTTCCTTCGAAACGGCGGGGCTTTGGTTAGCGGTCGATTGGTCCCGTGCGGACTTGGAGGCACTGGCCTGCGAAGCATTCCCGATAGATGTGGTACACGTGAGCCCCGGGAGACACGATCTCCCGCGCGACGAGCTGCATGGTGCCGCCGTGTCCGATGGGGTAGGGCTTGGCGTGGTCCACCTTCTGGACCACGAGGCGCTCCTTCAGGGACGGTTCGGCGCCGTAGGCGGGCAGGCAGAGCAGGGTAGTGAGAACGAAGAAAAGGACGGTGCGCACAGTTATCTCCCAAAGTTCTGATGGAATATCAGCTCTTTTTATAATACACCTTATTGTTGTATTTGTCAAGTATCCCTTCATATCGCATACTGATACCTATGCAGCACCACGCGTTTGTCATTCCGGCAGAGATAGAGAAGGGAATACAGATCGCACAGGCGTGGGTGGAAAGGGAATTGAAAATGCAGATTCAGTCGAATCCAGATGTGATTACGCTTCGGCACGGTCTGCTTTCCGTTGAAGATGCCCGAAAGGTGGTAGACATTGCGGCGCAGGCGCCCATTTCCGGGGACACGAAAGCAATCATTGTCGCTGCGCAGCGTGTGTATCATGAATCTCAAAACGCGCTTCTGAAATTATTTGAAGAGCCGCCACGGGGAACATATGTTTTTTTGATACTTCCAAACATCGGTTCATTGCTACCAACTCTTCGTTCACGCGTACAGATTCTGGACACAGGTGATTCAAAACTGCAGGTCTCTGAAGCTGCTCTCGAGTTTATGAAAGCTACAAAAGAGAAGAGAAGCGCAATCATCAGGAAACTGGCGACAGGGAAGGATGAGGACGATCGTCGAGAAAATCGTGATACGGCGATTGAAATACTGAATGGCGTTGAGCAAGCGGCGTACGCAAAGAATCATGATACCGAGACCATAGCGCTCCTTATTGATATTGCAGAGTTACGGGCCTATCTGCATGGCCCATCAGCTCCACTTCGTATGATCCTCGAACATATTTCTCTCGTTTTGCCGAAAGGTCTCAAATGATACAATCAATAAATGGCATACGACTTTTCAAAACTAAAGGCAGGTATTAAGGAAACAGATGAGTGGCTTGCGCGCGAGTTGGCCGGGGTGCGCACCGGACGAGCTACGCCCACGCTGCTCGACAGTGTGAAGCCAGAAGCATACGGCACCAAGACTCCACTTCGCGAGCTTGCGGCTATTTCTGTGGAAGATCCGCGGACTCTTCGTGTGGTGCCGTGGGACAAGTCACTTACCAAAACAATTGAAAAAGGGATTGTGGACGCAAACCTTGGCGTGGGTGTTGCGGTAGACGATCAGGGTCTTCGCGTTTCGTTTCCGGAACTCACGGCAGAACGCCGCACGCAGCTCAAAAAGCTAGCGAGCGAGAAGACTGAACAGGCAAAAGTAACACTGCGATCAAACCGCACCGATACGCTTAAAGAACTTGAGGCGGCAGAGAAGGGAGGAGGAATGGGGAAAGACGAGGTAGCGCGTTTGAAAACTGAAATGCAAAAAATGGTAGACGCGGGCAACGAAGCGCTCCTCAAACATCTGGAAAAGAAAGAAGTGGAGATTTCTCAATAACGAGCATTCGCACGAGCATATCCCTGCGGGAGTACGACGTATTTTTCTGCTGAAAAATCGTCTCGCACTCGCGCCGTCGCGCTCCGTGAGCCTCTCCTCGGGACAATGCTCGTGTTCATGTAGTACACTCTCGTTATGGGTATTTTGATTTTTATTCTCGTTCTCGTTGCGCTCATTGTGGTACATGAGTTTGGGCATTTTGTTGCTGCAAAAATATTTGGAATGCGCGTGGATGAATTTGGGCTGGGGTATCCGCCGCGCGCGCTCACCATTGCAACCAAAGGGGAGACGAAGTACACCCTCAACTGGATTCCATTTGGCGGGTTCGTGAAAATATACGGCGAAAACAGCGACGCTGTGAGCACAGAACATACAGGCCGTGCATTTACCGACAAGAACCGGCTCGCGCAAGCGATCGTGCTTGTAGCGGGTGTCGCTATGAACTTAGTGTTTGCATACGTGCTCATTACCGCAGCACTCATAACGGGCACGCCACGCGCGCTTGCGCCTGAAGAAATAATGCATGCAAAAAACCCCGAACTCGCCGTGGCCGATGTGCTTCCCGGTTCTCCTGCAGCTCGCGCGGGACTTGTGCCCGGAGACATTATTTTAGGAGCTGAGGACGGACATTTCACTTTTTCAGGAGCAGATCCGACCGAATTCACCCATTTCGTTTCTACGAGTAATGGCAATGCCACCATTATGCTTTCTGTGCGACGAGGGAATGGGGAAATAGACTCTGTTACGGCAAGACCTGAGGCCGGCATCGTGGGGGATGATCCCTCGCGCTACGCGCTTGGTCTATCTGTCGCAACCATTGGCGTCGTTTCGCTTTCGTTTGGCCAAGCGATTATCGAAGGCGCGCAGCTCACCTGGGGAGCGACCATTGCCACCGCACAAGGACTCCTCCATTTCTTTGCCGGCGTCTTCACCTTTACCGCTGACCTCTCCCAGGTTTCAGGTCCGGTAGGTATTGCGGGAGCAGTCGGAAGCGCGAGTGCGCAGGGTATTGGCGATCTCTTGTCGCTCATGGCAGTCATTTCAATCAATCTCGCTCTCATCAATCTCATTCCTATTCCCGCGCTTGATGGCGGGCGACTTCTCTTTGTGATCATTGAATCAATTATTCGCCGCCCGATACGTCCGACGATAGTCCAGGCAGTAAATGGTGTGAGTTTTGCGCTTCTGATTCTCTTAATGATTGTCGTGACCTTTCACGACCTTTATAAAATCGTGGGGTAATAAAAATCGGCCGCCCTCGTGAGAGTGCGGCCGTATCGATTTTAAAATTCCGAATGCCTGCTTAGAAACCCGGATTCATGCTGATGAAGTACAAGGGCAGGGTTCCGTCAGTTTCCGGCTTCGCTTCGCAGAGCGCGTAGATCCAGCGGAACCCTTCCTTCGGCTCTCTTGAGCTCACGCGCTCGCCGTGCGGCATGATGGTGTAGAAGAGCTTGGGTTCCGCGAGCTCTCCGCATACGCCTTTTTGCTTCAGGCGATCGAAGGTTTCGCCATCGCGATCATAGGCGCGCGCCACTTCGCGGGCGGCGTCCAGGGTGTGACAGTACTGCTCCTGACTCGGATCTGGTCGGACCAGAACGACTCGCGTCGTTGTCTTCGGCAGCACGCATCGTGCCTCTGCCGCATCGCTGTTCCCTGCATACAGAAACAACAGGGAACCGAATAATGCAAACCATGCTTTCATTGAAGAACCTCCCGTTAGAACCAAATTCCATTATACAATATTAAATATAGATTGCAAGTGCGCGCATAGAGCGACTTGGTGCTTTTGGACCAGCCATTTATACTGCATCTTGCATGAGGCAATCGAATCTTTTTTCAAAAACCCGCAAACACGCGCCTTCCGACGAAGTCTCAAAGAATGCGCAGCTCCTGATTCGCGCTGGCTACGTCCATAAGGAAATGGCGGGCGTGTACTCTTTTCTCCCGCTCGGGCTTCGCGTGCTCAACAACATCATAAACATCATTCGCAGAGAAATGAATGCAATTGGCGGACAAGAATTGCTTATGACCGCGCTTCAGGACCGCGAATTGTGGTCACGCACTGATCGTTGGGATGATGCGAAAGTCGATAATTGGTTTAAGACCGAATTCAAGTCAGGCGGGCAGACGGGCCTTGCCATAACGCATGAAGAACCGCTCACCCGCATCATGAGCGAACACATTTCGTCGTATCGCGATTTGCCGACTTCGGCATATCAATTTCAAACGAAATTTCGCAATGAGTTGCGCGCAAAGTCCGGGGTCATGCGCGGCAAGGAGTTTCTGATGAAAGATTTGTATTCCTTTAGTCGTGACGAAAAAGAGCATCAGGAGTTTTACGCAAAGGCGCGTGAGGCATACGTTCGCGTATTTGATGCGCTTGGAATTGGCGACCGGACCTACGTTACGTTTGCATCCGGCGGCATTTTCGCACCATTTTCTGAAGAATTTCAAACCGTATCGGATGCGGGCGAGGATTTGATTTATATCGACGAAGCCAAAAAAATTGCGGTCAATAAGGAAGTATTGAACGACGAGACGCTTGCGCAGCTTGACCTTGATCGATCAAAGCTCGTGGAGAAAAAAGCAATTGAGGTAGGAAATATATTTACTCTCGGTACGCGTTTTTCAGAGCCACTTGGACTGAGTTATCAGGATCAGGATGGAACCAAGAAGCCGGTGTTCATGGGCAGCTACGGCATTGGCCCAACGCGCTTGGTAGGAATCATTGTGGAGCTTCTTGCAGATGAAAAGGGTCTTGTATGGCCTAAAGCAGTCGCGCCATTTCAAGTACACCTTGTATCGCTTGGACAGGCGGGTGATGACGTCTCAAAAGCAGCAGATGCGCTCTACGCAGATCTCCAGAAAGCGGGGGTCGATGTGCTCTATGACGACCGCGATTTGCGCGCCGGAGAAAAATTTGCCGATAGCGATCTGCTTGGTATTCCCACACGCATTGTAGTTGGAAAGAAAACGCTTGAGAGTGGGGAATATGAGGTAGTGGACCGTGCGACAGGTGAGATCACGAAAAAGAGTCGCGATGCGTTGGTGACGAATTAGGTATGCCGAAGTTTTCTAAAAACTCATTCTTCGGCAGTGACATCGGCATCGATTTGGGTACCAGCAATTCTTTGGTCTATGTACGCGGGCGCGGCATTGTCATGAACGAGCCATCAGTCGTTGCGGTCAATGATAAGACTGGGCAGATCGTTGCTATCGGCGCTGGTGCCAAACGCATGCTTGGGAAGACGCCGCCGCACATTCGCACCGTGCGCCCACTCTCCCATGGCGTGATTTCTGACTTTGAAGTAACTGAGGAGCTGCTTACGTATCTGATCAACAAGGCGCAGGGCGGACGCGCACGACTCTTTGGTCCGCGGATCGTCATTGGCGTGCCAACCGGCGTGACGAACGTGCAGAGCCGCGCCGTGCGCGACGCGGCAAAAAACGCCGGCGCGCGTGAAGTCTATATTTTGGAAGAGCCGGTTGCAGGTGCGATTGGCTCAAAGCTTCCGGTTGGTGAAGCGATTGGTACCATGGTGCTCGATATTGGCGCCGGTACCACTGATATTGCCGTCATTGCGCTTTCGGGCGCCGTCGCGTCAAAGAGTTCGCAGGTGGCCGGCGATCGGTTCAATGACAACATCATCGACTTCGTTCGCAGTGAATTCAAGCTCGGCATCGGCGAACGCACTGCAGAAGACGTAAAGATTGCCGTTGGCGCTGTGACGCCACTTCCGGAAACACTGTCCCGCCCGATCCGTGGTCGAGACTTGGCGACAGGATTGCCACGCGAAATCATACTGACAGACGCGCATGTACGCGAAGCGCTCGCGCCTTCGCTTGATGCGCTCATGGACGCCATGAAAGATGTGATTGAACAAACGCCGCCCGAATTGCTTTCCGATGTGCTTGAGCGGGGCGTCACTGTCTTTGGCGGCGGCGCACTCCTGCGCGGGTTGCCGCAAATTCTTGCCAAAATGCTTGGTGTGCCCGTGAAGGTTGCGGCGGATCCACTCACGGCGGTGGTGCGCGGTACCGGCATGGCCACCGAAGACCCGGAGGCGTACGCAGACTTTTTCCTCGATGAAGAAGACATTCTTGGCGAGGCGTAACGCACTATTGTCCCCCTCGGGACTGACGGCCGGCACGGTAGTGCTGCTGGTGGTGCTTGCGTGTGGGGCCGTTCGATTCGTTGCGCCCAATGTGTTCCTGACCGTATTTGCACCGGTTCTGCGTACCGGCAACGCACTTGCACTTCGCACGGAGTCTTTCGTATCTGGTTTCCAAAATGCGCAAATGCTTGCAGCAGCAAACGAACGCCTCACCTCTGAAAACGCCGCGCTCTCACTTCAGAACCGCATGCTCACGGAGCAAGTGAGTGATTTTTCGGCACTGGCTGGTCCGGGAGATTTGCCAAGCGCTGGCGTAGTTGCGGGCGTGCTTGCGCGTCCGCCTGAAAGTCCATACGACACGCTCATCATCAGTCGCGGCACGAACGGAGGCGTGACTCTCGGCATGGAGGCATTTGGTGCTGGCGGAACACCGCTCGGCATTGTGACTGAAACGTCGGCATCATTTGCGCGTGTCACCCTTTTTTCAACTTCAGGACGCCACAGCTCTGGATGGGTAGGGAAGAATCGCGTTCCCGTAACACTCGTGGGACAAGGCGCTGGCGCCTTTACGGCAACTATCCCCAAAGCTGCAAACACGAGCGTGGGCGACGGAGTCTTTCTTCCTGGTCCGGGCGCACTCTTAATTGGCACGGTCACCGCACTTGAAAGCGATCCTTCTTCTCCGGCAGTCACACTCCTGATTCATCCGGCGTTAAATCCGTTTTCCATACCGTGGGTGACGCTGGCTGACACGGGCGCTGCATTTGTACAGACGCTCACTGCAAGCTCAACCAAACCATGACCCGCCCTCTTATCATTTCCTTCGCATTTGTGTCACTGTTCTTTTTCCCATTTTCTTTTTGGATGATGGCCGCACTTGCGGCTGCAGTGTCAGCTCCGCTCGCGCCTTTTGCAATCGGCATCTTTGCCGATCTGCTCTACTACGCGCCACATGCATCAGTCGTTCCCCTGTACACCTGTGGTGGTGCCGTGCTCGCCCTTGTCTCATTTGCCCTACGCAAATTCATTGAGACGAACATTATTTCTTCCTAGTACCGTATGAGCTGGTGGCGCCGCAGAAGAGAACAGAAGGATTTTGAAATAGCGCCAGATGAGATTTTTCTTGATGACGCAAACGTTTCAGAGTTTGATCGTGCACGATTTGAGGGCCGTCTCGAACGACCACTCAACCGCTCTACGTTTCTTGTTGCAGGAGTTAGCATAGGACTTTTCTTCGTCACGCTTCTGGCTCAGAGTTGGAATTTGCAGGTGCGCCAGGGTGCCGCGTACGCGGCAGAAAGCGAACGGAACTCTCTCGAAGAGCAGATGTTGTTTGCGGAACGCGGCATCATTACTGACGTCAATGGCGCTCCGCTCGTGACCAATGAAACAAATGCGGATGGACTGGTACGGCGTGTGTACAGAACGCCAGGCCTCAGTAGCGTGCTCGGGTATGTGTCATATCCAAAGAAAGACTCGAGTGGCAATTACTACAGTACCGAAACGAAAGGTCTGGCAGGACTTGAGGCATCCTACGACTCACTGCTCAATGGTAAAAATGGAACGCTGTTGATTGAAAAAGATGCGGTTGGCGAAGTGAAGTCGCAGGGAACGATTGTGCCGCCGCAAAACGGAACGTCGCTGCAGCTCTCGCTTGATGTGCGTGTGCAGGATGCGTTTTACAAAGCAATCAAAGAGCTTGCTGATCGCGTCCCGTTTGCGGGAGGTGCGGGGATTTTGATGGATGTAAAAACAGGAGAGTTGAAAGCGATGGTTTCGTACCCGGAGTTTGATTCAAATGTTTTGTCTGCGGGCAGTCCGGCGGAGGTGATCAGGGGATACTCCACTGATACGCGCCGTCCATATTTGAATCGCAACATCCAGGGCCTCTATACGCCCGGATCAGTTGTGAAGCCGCTTGAGGCGGCTGCGGCGCTGACGGAGGGCACCATCACTGCCGACTACACCATTAACGACACAGGTTCTATTTCAATACCCAACCCGTACAATCCCGATGCGCCGAACGTGTTCGTTGACTGGAAAGTGCTCGGCACTGAAGACTTGCGTCGCGCTATCGCATTTTCCTCTGACGTGTATTTCTACATTGTCGGTGGCGGGTACCAGGGAAAGCCAGGACTTGGTATTGAGCGGCTTGCAAGTTGGTACCGCACCTTCGGCCTCACGAGCCCAACAGGAATTACGTTTCCTGGTGAGCGTATTGGGTTTGTGCCAACACCCGACTGGAAGCAGGCCACCTTCAAGGAAGCGTGGAATATCGGCGATACGTACCACACGGCGATTGGTCAATATGCGATGCAGGTAACGCCACTTGCACAAGCGCGCGCAATTGCAGCAATTGCAAACGGCGGCACACTCGTCACGCCGACTATTGTTAAAAATTTATCGTCCCGAGCGCCAGATGCGCCCGTCCTTGGCACGGCGCTCCCGCTTACGAAGGACTCAATCAAAGTGGCGCAAGAAGGTATGCGGCAAGGTGTGCGTGAAGGCACCTCAGTCGGATTGTCTTCACTTGAATACTTTGTGCACCTGGCGGGGAAGACGGGTACGGCACAAACGGGAGTGCGCAATGAATTTCATAACTCATGGGCCGTAGGTTTTTTCCCGTATGAGAATCCAAAGTATGTGTACCTGGTCATGATGGAGCGCGGTCCATCGACCAACGTGTTTGGTGGTGTGTACGTTATGAGCCAGGTATTGTCCGAGCTCCATCAAACTGCACCGGAGTATTTTGAATAAGCAGAGCTTGCGCTTCTCACCCAGGCACGTACAATGCCTGCAACCTTATAGCTTTTAATACTCTCATGACGGAACCAATCCAGGAGACCATTGTCTCGCAAGAAAAATTCGACGAGATGGTCAAAGAGCTCGAGCATCTCAAAACCGTCCGTCGCACCGAAATTGCGAAGAATCTTGAATACGCCCGCTCACTGGGCGATCTTTCTGAAAACGCTGAGTACCAGGAAGCGCGTGACTTGCAGGCAGCAACTGAAGAACGCATCCGCAAACTCGAGGAGCTCGTAAAGCATTCTAAAATCGTGACGGAAGGAAAGAGGAAAGATGTCGTTACCTTCGGCTCAAAAGTCGCTATTAAAAAAGAGAAGGGAACTGATGTGCACGAATACATGATCGTCGGTAGCGAGGAAGCAGAGATGCGTCTCCACAAGCTCTCACACGTCTCTCCGCTTGGCGCAGCGCTTATGGGCAAGAAAAAAGGCGATGTCTTCACGTTTGAAACGCCGAATGGGAAGCAGACGTACACCATCGAAAAGGTTTCCTAAAGAGTAGTTCGATTCATGTTAGGATGCCCACATGTTTTGGGCTGACCGCATTGCAAAAGAGATACAGGATACACGCGCAAAAGGCGGGAAGAAACTCCTTATTCGCGATGAAAAGACACTGTCAGGTCGAGTGCATGTGGGTTCCATGCGCGGCGTCGCTATTCACGGTCTCGTCTCGGAAGTGCTTGCCGAGTACGGCGTAGAAAATGAATACCGTTTTGAATTAAATGATTTTGATCCGTTCGACTCAATTCCGGGCTACCTCGATCAGGAAAAATTTAAAGAACATCTTGGCAAGCCGCTTCATAGGGTGCCAAGCCCTGAGCCGGGATTTGCCAATTACGCAGAGTATTTCGGAAATGAGTTTAAGGACGTTCACGCGAAGGCCGGATTTCGCCCAACGTACTACCGTGCCTACGCTGATCTCTACAAAGCAGGGAAGATGGATGCGTACATTCGCATTGCACTTGAGCGCGCTGCAGACATTCGCCGTATTCTCAAAGAAGTCTCCGGTTCTCAGAAAGACGAATCATGGCTCCCTATTTCAGTCGTGTGCGAACAGTGCGGAAAAATGATGACGACGCGTGCGTATGAATTTGATGGGCAAACGATTAGCTATGCATGTGATAAAAACCCTGACGAAATGAAGAGTTGCGGACATACGGGACGTACTTCTCCGTTTGGCGGCAATGCAAAGCTGTTCTGGAAAGTAGATTGGGCGGCAAAGTGGGTTGCGCTTGGGGTAGATGTAGAAGGTGGCGGCAAAGATCACTCGACGAAGGGTGGCTCACGCGATGTAGCAAATCATATTGCCAAAGAAATCTTTAACTACGATTCGCCATTTGATATCCCGTATGAATTCTTTCTTGTGGGCGGAAAGAAGATGTCGTCCTCAAAGGGTCGTGGTTCTTCCGCAAAAGACATTGCTGAACTATTTCCTCCACAAGTGTTTCGCCTTGTGCTGATAGGTAAAGATATTCGTGAACAGATTGACGTTGATCCGGCTGGCGAATCGGTGCCGCGGACGTATGACTGGTATGACGATTTGGCTGAAGGCGTGCGCAAAGGAAACGCAGATGATTATTCTCGTCTGTATGCATTGTGTGCCTTGCCAGAAGAGCGGGCTGAAGTTTCTGCTCCGTGGAGCATGCGTTTCAAAGAAGTTGCGTTTGGCGTACAGATGCCGCACATACATCTTGATCAAGAAGCAGAACGCGGAAAAGGGACACTGCTTACCGAAGAGGAGAGGCATCTTCTCAAAGAGCGTGCGCGATACGCACGCTTCTGGTTGACGACGTATGCTCCTTCTGAGTTTCGCTACGAACTGCAAAAGATACTTCCTGCCGTTATTCTTTCTGATGCTCAGAAGAAGGCGGTGCAGCTGCTCGCAGAGTTTCTGCAAGATGGCCCAAAAACAGGTGAGGAGCTGCATGCCCGCCTCCATGCACTTAAAACCGAAGTGCCGATCGCTCCCAAGGAACTTTTTGTCGCGCTCTACCAGCTCTTCCTTGCGCGAGATTCTGGACCGAAAGCGGGATGGTTCTTATCGGTATTGCCGCACGATTTCGTATTGAAGCGTTTACAAGAGGCCGGCATGTAGCATGAGCGAAATTAAAAAACCCGAGTCTGTTGCAGACTCGGGTGCTAGTGCGTGGGACGGGTCATTGCGGTACGAAGGATGGGATAGAGTTTTTTCCGCGCCCAAGGCAGCATGCGGTCCCAGCGAATCTGTTTGAACCGTATCCACTTGAGCTCCAGAAATTCTCGATGCGAGGGAAGTGATTTTTCAACATCCACCCCTCTAACTCTCGCAAAACAGATATGGAATCGATAGGGTCCATCGACCACAGTTCGGAGTAATTGGTACCGTTCAGGCGGAAGCCAGATAGACGTTTCTTGTCCGGCCTCACGTGAGGCCGTCTCACAGGGCGTTTCGCCAAGACGCGGCGTACCTCCGGGAAATCCAAGAGGGTTGGGACGCCCCTCCATATCAGTCTTTTGCGTACACATGGGACCCAAGAGTACGTATTCATCGGACGCGAGAATCGAAATTGCTTTATCAATGAGCCCCGGGCGGGCTCGGTGTTTCCTGGTCATCGCCCACCTCCTTTGGTGGCTGGTCTCTAGCGGAATTCTGCTTGTGGATAACTGATTCGTCAAGGTGGGACAAAGTGTCATATACTTCACCAATGGTTAATAAAGTGGGATGTATAGTGAAATTGTGTCCACTTTGAAAAACCCGTAATTCCTATGTTTCTCGGAGAATATCTACATACTTTTGATCCGAAGAACCGCATTTCTCTTCCGTCCAAGTTCCGCAAGGACTTGGGTCGCACCATTGTGATTACCCGCGGTCTCGACCGGTGTCTGTATGTGTATGCTCGCAAGGCATGGGAGAAAGAAGCGGCTCGCTATGCGGGGAAGGTCAATGGGCGCGCTGCAGAGCGCGGTCTCGCACGCCTTTTTCTTGCAGGATCTTTTGAAAGCGACGTCGACAAAGCCGGCCGAGTACTTATTCCGGAAAATTTGAAATCATACGCACACATTTCCGGGAAAGCTGTTATTGCGGGTGTAGCAGATCGCGTCGAGGTGTGGGAAGAAGATGCGTGGAATGAATACACCAAGAACATCGAGCGCGATGCTGACGCGCTTGCCGAAACAGCGCACGACGCACCGTAACTACTATGGAAGCACGACACGATTCAGTACTGGTGAATGAAGTCCTCGAAGCACTCGATGTGCAGCCAAACGACACGGTCGTAGACGCGACGCTTGGCGGGGCAGGGCATTTCTCACATCTCCTCTCTCGACTTGGGGCCGAGGGAACACTCATTGGAATTGATGCCGATTCAGAAGCCGTAGAGCGCGCACGTACGGCATATGCCGAAGATCGTCGCGCGGACCGCCCGGTCGCACATGTGGTCAATGATAACTTTCGCCGTCTTGAGCATGTGCTCGAGCGCGTAGGTGTTTCGACCATTAATAAAGCACTCTTTGATCTTGGATGGAGCGGTTATCAAATTGCGGCACCACGCGGATTTTCATTTCAAGCAGATGAGCCGCTTCTCATGACCTATGGCACTGACGGCCAGAGTGCCGCGGAAATTGTGAACTCCTCTTCCGAAGAAGAACTTTCTGACATTCTCTACGCGTATGGTGAAGAGCGATTCGCGCGCGGGATTGCGCGCGCCATTGTGACGGCACGCGGCAAGGGACGTATCCTTTCAACAACTGAACTTGTTGACGCGGTGAAGGCAGGAACGCCGCATTGGTACCAGCGCGGTAAGTTAAATCCAGCGACCAAAACATTTCAGGCGCTTCGCATTGCGGCAAACGACGAGCTTGATGCGCTGCGGGAGGGACTGAAAGCGGCAATGGATCACCTGACTCCGGGTGGTCGTGTTGCCGTGATTACTTTTCATTCGATTGAGGATCGCATTGTAAAAAGTATGTTTCGCGATGCGGTGCACGAAGGCATGGGCACTCTCATGGAAAAGAAGCCAATTGCTCCATCACGCGAGGAGGTTTTGAAAAACCGACGTGCTCGAAGTGCGAAATTACGAGTTTTTGAGCGTGCGCCGCTTGCGCGAATCGCTCGTATTCCATCCTATGTCTAAAACTACGGTCATGCGTCTACCGGTTTCACCCATTAAGGCATTGCTTGGTGGGGCGCTCCTCCTCATGCTTACGTATGTTGCACTTATTGCCATGGTCATGAACTACGCGGCATTGACCGTTGGGTTTGCACAGTCAGTGCGCAATGACGAGGCAAAGATTGCATCACTGGAGGCGACATATTTTTCTATGTTAAGTGAAGTGACCAAGACTGATTATGCAGCTCGCGGATACGCGAAGCCGATAGCACAGGTGTTTGTACCAAGTGCGCCTGCGACAGCACTCCGCTAGATGCTAGGGTGGTAGCACATGCGCGCGCAATTCCGATTTCGCATCCGCCTCATTTTTCTAGGAATCATTGCCATCGCACTCCTTATTGTAGTGCGTCTGTATTTTGTCCAAATCGTTCATGGCGACGATTATGCACTTAAAGCAGATCGACAGTTTACTTCAAGCGCTGGCGGATTGTTTGACCGGGGATCCATTTACTTCACGCGTAAAGACGGCACCCTCATCTCTGCCGCAACACTTGAAACTGGTTTTTTGGTTGCACTCAATCCGCAGACACTCACCAATGCCGATACGGCGTACGCTGCAATTCAGAAGGTGGCATCAACATCCGTTGATCGCGAGACTTTCTTTGCAGCATCCCGCAAAACAAATCAGGTATACATCGAGGTCGCGCACCATCTCTCTGACGCAGCAGGACATGCGCTCGCAACACAAAAAATTCCGGGCATTCAGGTACTCCGCGAACGGTGGCGCTCATATCCGGGCGACACGCTCGCATCGCAGGCGGTGGGCATTGTTTCTTTTGGCAGCACGGACACGTTGTCTGGGCGCACAGGCCTAGAGGCCTACTACGAAGCCACGCTTTCACGCACGGGCGATGCGGCATATAAAAACTTTTTCGCAACGCTTTTCTCAAACGCGGGTGATTTTTTGGTTGACGCAAAAAATGCGCGCGAGGGAAATGTGGTAACCACCATTGAGCCCGCAGTAGAAACTCGGCTCGCGAGTGATTTGGCCGCAGTTCAGGCGAAGTATCACAGCAAGGAGACGGGGGGAATCATAATGGATCCGGCAACGGGAGCGATTATTGCTCTTGGCAGTGTACCAACGTACGACTCCAATGATTTGTCATCAGTACGGCCTTCAGTGCTTGGGAATCCGCTCGTCGAGCACGTGTATGAATTTGGATCGATTATGAAGCCGCTCACTATGGCATCTGGACTTGATGCGGGTGCAATTACGACAAACTCAACCTATAAGGATACGGGCTGTATCACCGTTGATACCTACACCATTTGTAACTTTGACCTCAAAGCGCGCGGTACCGCCACGATGCAGCAGATTTTGTCGCAATCGCTGAACTTGGGAGTCGCATGGATTGCGACACAGCTTGGTCAGGAAAAATTTCGCACCTACTTCACCTCGCTCTTTGGTCAGAAGACCGGCATAGATTTGCCAAGCGAAACAGGAGGACTGCTCGGAAATCTTTCAAAGCCGCAGCAAATCGGATACGACACGGCGGCATTCGGCCAGGGTATTGCTATAACGCCCGTGCAGATGGTGCGCGCATTGTCTGCGCTTGCTAATGGTGGCGCCATGACCAATCCGCACCTGGTGAGCGCCATAAAGCTTGATTCTGGGGTTACGCGCGCCATTGAGGCAAAAGACAGCGTGCCGGTGTTTTCTTCGCGTGCCACAGAAGAGGTGAGTACTATGCTTACCTATGTGGTTGACCACGATTTGGCACACGGCAAAGACACCATCCCTTCTATGTCCGTGGCCGCAAAGACTGGTACGGCGCAGCTCACGAAGCCTGGCGGCGGGTATTACAAAGACCGCTATTTCCACTCCTTTTTCGGCTACTTTCCCTCATACGCGCCGCGGTTTATCATTCTCCTGTATACGAATGACCCGCAAGGTGTTCAATACGCTTCAGAAACTCTTACATCTACATTCATGGATCTGACACAATTCCTGATCGAGTATTACCATGTGCCGCCGGACCGGGCCGTCACGTCTACTAATCCATGAATCCTGTTAGAAATCACGAACACTAGTATGTATAAAAAATTCCAAGATCGATTTATACTTCATGCTCAAGTAGAAACGAGTGTAGTGCAAACTACGTTCGTGTTCTATTTCTAACAGGATGAAAACCATTCTCCGTTCATTTGTTGCGGAATTGCTCGCGTTTGCAGCGCGCGGTGTCGTGCGCCGGTACCGTCCCAAGATTGTCATGGTAACGGGTTCGGTGGGGAAGACTTCCACGAAAGATGCGGTCGCCGCGGTCTTGTCGACCAGTTTCTTTGTACGTAAGAGTGAAAAAAGTTATAACAGCGAATTTGGCGTACCGCTTACTATTTTTGGTGTACCAAATCCGTGGGGGAACCCCTTTTCATGGTTGAGAGTGATTAAAGAAGCGGTTGGACTTTTGGTTTTGCCGAATCACTACCCTAATTTGCTGGTACTTGAGGTGGGTGCAGATCGACCGGGGGATTTGGCAAAAATTCTGCGCATTGCAACGCCTGACGCCGTCATCATTACGCGCCTTCCCGATGTGCCCGTGCATGTGGAAGCATATGCCACGCCGCAGGCGGTACGCGATGAAGAGTTCTCGCCTGCATATGCACTTCCTCCTGCAGCGCCGCTTATTGTGTCCTCAAGTGACTCGTTTGCCATGGAAATGGCGCTCCGTACGCCCGCACATGTCGTGTCGTATGGCGTCGCGCCTGAGTCGGACACGCGCCTAAGCCAGATTGGTTTTCATACAGAGCAGGGCATTGTGGTAGGCATGAAAGCTGAGGTCACTGCAGGCGATGAAAAAGGAGAAGTGATTATCAAGGGATCGATTGGCGAGGCGCAAATGTTTTCTGCGGGAGCAGCGGTTACCATTGGCCGCCTGTTTGGCATTTCACTCACGCAATCCATCGTTGCCCTTGCAGCTCTTGTGCCTCCTCCGGGGCGGGGTCGCCTCATTTCAGGAAAAAACGAATCAGTTTTGATAGACGAATCCTACAACTCATCGCCGGCTGCGGTAGAAATTGCACTTTCAAATTTGAAAAAGTTTCCGGCACGCGGTAGGCGCATCGCCGTGCTTGGCGACATGTTGGAGCTGGGGCGCTACTCGGTGAAAGAGCATGAACGTATTGGCGAGCTGGCAGCACAGACTGTAGATGTAGTGATCGGGGTCGGGATTCGCGCAAAGCAGATTGTTGAAGCGGCGCGGCGCATGGGCATGACTGTTGAATCAGCATTTGCCGTGGATGATTCATCGGCGGTTGCTGGTATGCTGTCATCGTTTGTGCAAAAAGGAGATGTCGTGCTCGTCAAAGGATCGCAGTCCATTCGCACTGAGCGCATTGTCGAGTCACTGCTTGGCGATCCCGTCGATATTTCAAAACTCGTACGACAGGAAAGGGAGTGGAAGAAAAGAGTATAAATCAAAAGGCCCCGCGATGCGGGGCCTTTTGATCATCTGAATACCAAATAGTTACTAGTCAGGCGTTACCGCTGCGTAGCGCGCGCCATACACTGATGCGTAGAGAAGCGCACCAATAAGTACGAGGTGGTCCACAAAGAAACCAATGTCATACGGAGTGGTAAAACTGTGGTGGAAAAGGGCTGTGAGAAGGATTACATATGGAATGAGAATTGCTGCAAACATGCGCACTTTCCATCCAATGATAAATGCGATACCCACCAGGACTTCCAAGAGAAAGGCGAGAAATACTGCAGCTGTTGCAAAGGGAACACCGACCGCAGCGGTCATGCCTGCTTCTGCAGCAAATCCCTCGGTCCCTGGAATTTTAAAGAATGCGCCAACAAGAAATGGAACGGCAAGCAGTATGCGTCCGAGTACCGGCGCCCATCGCTCATAGTTTGATGAATAGGGAAGTGACAACATAATTAAAATAAAATCGATAAGGTCACGTACAAGGGTAGCATGTGCCCGGACCGCCATAGCGCTTACTCAGATTTTTTGTTATAAAACTTTAGTCTTCTAAATCGAAGGCCCTATCGTCTAACGGTTAGGACGGAGCCTTCTCAAGGCTTAAATCGGGGTTCGATTCCCCGTAGGGTCACAAAAGTGCGAAGCAGCTTTTGTGACCCTAAGCAAAGTCTGGGAGACTTTGCGTCGGAGAATCGAAAACCTTGCGAGCATAATTTGCGAATACTTGAAGCAAATTATCCGCAAGGTGTACTGAAACTGTAAGTTTCGATAAACGTACTCGTGATCCCCGTAGGGTCATGACGCAATTTTGCCCTCCGTGACAAAAATCACGGTTGTGGTGTGGAACAAAAACACGAACATGAATAGGAGGCCGCAAGGCCTCCTATTCATTTAACCCGTAGTTATGGAAAACAAAGATGCACCGTTCCCGCCAGAGACAATCGAAGCACTCAAAGAACTTGGTCGAGTTCTCGAAGACATAGACCGAGAAATGGCAGAACGAGGATTTCGCCTGGAGAATGGCAAGTGGATACGGATCGAAAGGTATACTTAATTGGTGAAGAAAATCTACATAACGGGAGTTTCGGGAACTGGAAAAACCACCATCGCACAAGAGTTACAGAAGCGAGGTTATTACGCAATTAGTATCGACGAAGTTGATGGCCTCTGTTCTTGGATCAATCCACTAACCGGTGAAAACGACGGAGCGCAGAAAGTAGAGCTGACCCTTGAGTTCGTGGATAAGCACGATTGGATTTGTGATGTCACTTACTTGCAGAAACTCCTCGATAAAGACGTGGATGCAGCCTTTGTTCTCGGCATGGCGACAAACCAGAACCAGTTCCTACATCTGTTCGACAAAATTTTACTCCTGGAGTGCAGACCCGAGACGTTCTGCAAACGGATAGAAGAACGAACCGATAACGAGTTCGGTAAAGATAAGAAAGTGCAAGAGCAAATCCTGGGACGCTATGAGTCTTATGCAAGGGAGATGCGGGCAAAAGGATCTATCTCTATAGACACCGACAGGCCGGTGGAGGTGGTGGTCGAGGATGTCATTAGTAAGGCAATTGCTTGAAGAAGGAATTGAGTTCTTCTATGCTGTTTTGAATTTCAGTGTGCTGGGACACAAGTTCGGAAAGCCACCCCATAGGGTCATGCTAACAAAAAGACGTCACAGAGTGGCGTCTTTTTGTTAGCACCTGATGCCTGGGAGGCAAATCGAAAGCCGAAGGCATGTGGGTGCCGAGGCGGGGTCGCGCAAAATCTCAGCAGAGATTTATGGGTGACCGATTCCCCGTAGGGTCACAAATTAAAACTTCTTCGGTTCCGAGCCTGCGATGTGGTCGCGCCTGCGGCGCGGCGTATGGCGAAAAACTATTGTGTATTTGTAGTTATCGCGTACTATTTTTCACAGTTCAAAACGGAGGGAGGGTCAATGTCGATTCAGGTTTTTACCGAAGAACCTCCGTCGTTCTTTTCTGAGTCGACGAAGGGGAGTTGTTTCTTGGAAATTGAACGCGGGAAACGCCGCAAGATTCTCCTCATGCACCGATTGCGACACAAAGGTGCAGGAGATCAGTGGTGTACGCCTGCGCGCAAAGTTTCAAAAGGGGAAAGTATTCGTCCAGCGCTCGAGCACAAAGTAGCTGACATCTTGGGATCCAAGGAAGGGTCGGTGAGGATTGAGCGAGTTCGTACGGTGTACGTCGTGAGCACCTCGCTCGGGTGTTTTGAGCACAAGCTGTACCGCCTACGACTGCGCAGACAAGTCATTCAGAACCCTGACTACCAAGCGTATGAGTGGGTAACACCCCGGCAAGCTCTCTCGAAGAACTTGGTCGATGAACTGGCTGAATGCATCAAGATTTTCTACAAGCTCTCCTAGCGGGGAGCTTGTTTTTTCGTATGAAAAGTAAAAGGCGCGCGAGAAATATCGCGCGCCCTTGGTTTTGTCCCCCCGATCCTTACGCCGCTCTCTCATCCGGTTCTACTGGAGAGAGTGCGGCTGTGTTTACTTCCGATTTTTGTTGAACGCGTTCACGAACTTCTTCCCGATGAATCACTGCATTTTTCGGGGCCTCAATCCCGATACGAACCTGTTGCCCTTTGACTCCGATGACGGTGATGACAATGTCATCACCAATCATGACTCTCTCATTCACACGCCGCGTCAGTATGAGCATGTGTACTACTCCGTACACCAGGCAAACCCTACCTGTGGGGTACAACTGAAGCTGAATAATACAGTACGCAGGAATAGCCACTAACGCAACAGGGGGTAGTGTATACAAAGAAAAAAGGCGAACTGTATTGCTACAGCTCGCCCATTGTTGGGAGACTCAGAATAAACGTTTCTGTCCCACACTCTCACCAAAGAGCATCCTTTCGGCACGCGACGAAAGCTTCTTCGTTGCACCAAAAGGGATGATTTGTTTCGGGGGCACCGAGGGTGGAGCGATCGTCTGTTTCCGGCGCTTCTGCGGCGACCTTCTTTTCGTTTTGCCTCGCGCTCGTCTTTGACTCTTCTCCACGCTTCGCCTGTTAAGCATCCTGCTTGTTGCACGAAGCAGTTTCTTTCCTCGCTCTCGGGATAAGTCGATGTTCATTTTACTGAACACGTCATTGCAAGCTTCTTTGAACTCAAGGCCCGTGTCCTTCATGTGCTGATTGACCTCGGTTGCCAGCTTGCAAAGGTACTTAACCAGTTCCTCCTTTCGTCCTCGTAGAGCCGGCAGGATGTTATACACCTCCTCGTTCGAGAAGGGTGTTACGAACTGCTGGTGCGATGCCAAAACACCTACCTCCCGGGATTGCTCCCGCGCTATTTGTCTGGCCCAATACTATACTACTGATATGCGGAGCGCTACTTTTTAATGACGTCCGTGTGGAAATTTTCCGTCCAATTTTTGTGATTCCAACTCTTCTTCCAATGCTTTCACTATGGTTGGGTCAGGTGGAAGGACATCGCCTTCGCTTGAGAGGGAATACGTTTGTGCCTGTTCAAGGGCCGCTTTTGTAAGCTCATCTTTCGTTTCGTTAGTCTGTATTGTCTTCTCCATCTGGCGTCGTTCAGCGGTTACTTTTCCACCTTTACTTGCCATACGGCGAAGCGCAGATCGATCGTTTCTTTTTCGAGCATCTTCGACATGGGGAGGTCGCTCGTTCATAAAAATGAGATTAGGAGAGCAATCCCTCGACAACGGCTTTGACGTCGCCTCCGTCGGCCTTGCCCTTAAGGTCTTTCATGACGGCGCCCATGAAGCGGCCCATATCTGCCTTGCCGGTAACACCCATTTCAGTCATTTTCGCCTTAGCGAATGCCTCAATTTCATTGCGAGGCATTTGAGCAGGGAGGAGTACTTCAATAATGGCAAGTTCTGCCTTTTCCGGTTCTGAAAGGTCGCTGCGACCCGCTTTATCAAACTGGTCGATCGAGTCCTTACGTTGATTCACCGCACGTTTCAAAACTGTAAGCGCTTCTTCGTCCGCAAGAAATTCATCGGGTTTGCGCTTCTTTGCAACCACTTCGTTGGTCATGGCAGTAACCAGTGAGCGAAGAGTGCGCAGGCGCACCTCATCCTTCGCGCGCATCGCATCAGGTATGGATTTCTTTATGGTTTCGTGAATCATTTACGATCCAATATATCACGCCGGGTTTTTAGGCACTATGCGGCAGTGTGCTCCCGCAAATTGCAAGTCTTTTCGAATACTTCGCATGAGGCGAGGGCTAAGGGCAGCATCCTCTTTATGAGGAGCTTCTTCAAGCGCTTCCTCAATAAATCCAAATACCGTCGCAAGGACTGCAAAATAGTCACCAGTCTGAATATGGTAGCGCAGGTGTGCAAGTCGCTCATGCTCGGGCAGGTCGTGATAGACCCATTGTGAAGCGTTCGGTGCCGGAAGAGCTGAACGAGTTCCAGAAAAAGAGGGAAGAGAACTATTCATACAGTTAAAATTGCATTTTGGTGTCACGTCGTATAATTTCCACGATTTTTTCCAGCCGCGCGTGACGCGCGGCTCAGCACTATATCACCCGTGTCTACAAAATAGATGTGAATAACTTTCTAAAAAATAAAAATTGTTGAAAATAATTCGCGGTATAATCCGTGCATGGACCCACTCTCGATTGCACTTATTGTGATTGCGCTTGTGATAGTGCAAATCATTGGACTCTCTATTGTCTTTGGATGGCTGAAGCGCCAGAACGCAAAACCAGAAGACAACAGCAGTCTTATGCTCATTCAGCAACAGATGCAGGAGCTTACGCGTACGCTTGATTCACGCGTGTCGGAGTCTACGAAAGCAATGCAGGAAAGTGCGCATCGGCAAATCACCGAGTCAAACCGCGTCGTGCGGGATGTGACTGACCGTCTTGCGAAGCTTGATGAAACGAACCGCCAAGTGGTTTCCTTTGCTGACCAGCTCCAGAATTTGCAGGATGTGCTCCAGAATCC
>DATLDL010000042.1:0-6485 GCA_035525885.1 Minisyncoccota bacterium
TTCGCTCATCATTATTGCGGTAGGTCTTGGTATTGGTGCGTACTTTGTGCGTGCACTAACCGTCTACTTTGTTGAGCGCAACACACTTACTACGCTGCAGTATCTTGAACACGGCGCGCACTGGGCCATTTTTGGTCTCGCAGCTTCGATGTATGCCAGTCTTTTTCTTGAGGTACCAGAGCTTATTACAGGTACCATTGGTCTGGCTTTTGTGACTGCGGCGTACTACTCCTCACTCCGCACCCGCGCGCATTCGATCATATAGTTTGCTACTTCGCTCTACGAACGAAATCTAATCGAAAATGTTCGGAAGATACGTGTCGATCTGACGCTGATCCATATCGTAGAAGTTTTTCTTTTGCTTGTGAAGATAGGTCGAAAGGTCTCTGCCGACAAAGCGCCAGTGCCATGGTTCAAACACGTAGTACTGATTGCCTTGCGGATAGGAGAGTATGAATCCATAGCGGTAGGCATGGGCGAGCATCCACGCATATGCTGCTGTTTTATCAAATCCATCAAGCCGTCCGCCCGTACCGGTAGTAATGACATCCACGGCGGTGCCAAGCTGATGCTCAGAGTAGCCCTGGTCTGCAGAGAACGAGTTTGCAGAACCCGCACCATAGGTGACTGTGTACTGACCCTTGAGTGCCTCTTGCGTATTGAACGAACGGTATGCGGACTGCACATAGAGTTCGACACCATCGTCTTTGGCAGCATCAATCATGTCGGTCAGGAAGGGAATCACATCGGGTACGAGCTGTTGCGTCTTGGTTTGGGAATAATTATACGCCGCAGGAATCTCGATGAGGCGCGCGGGAGCATAATTGTCGCTCAAGAAAAACACTTTTGAGTACTTAGCGAGCAGCTCCTTGTCGGTCGTGGTGAGTTTTTGAAGCGTATCTACTGTGCCGCTGATCGAATCAAATGCGTTTTCAAAATCACCCAGCTTCGCACCTTGCACCGCAAGCGTATCGGCAAATGTGCTCGTGGCTTGAGCGATCGTTTCCTGAAGGAGATAGGTCGTTGATGCGAGGTCGCGGCTGAGCGTATCTACGCGTGCCGAAAGGGAGTGCACGTACACAAACCCGTAGGTACCGCCGCCAACGACCAGCAATGACAGCAGGGTAATGCTCGCCGTGGTGATTTTCTTTTGAAGCACGACATCCTGGGGCAGGAAATTGTTGAGTTTTTGTAGCGGGTCGAGAGGCATGGGGTAAGTATACCGAGCATACCCACCGCTGGCGAGAGGAGTAGTGGTACTCCAAAAGCTCTCGGTCATTGCTATGATGCGGCTATGTATCGGAAGGCCCAGCGCCATTTTAAGAAGGTCGATCCAGTGCTCCATGCAGCATCGCGGGCTTTTCATATCGAGGATCTGCGTCCATCCGACGATGTGTTTCGTGACCTCGTATGGACCATCATCGGGCAGCAGCTTTCAGGGAAAGCTGCCGACACCATATTCGCTCGATTCAGGAAATTGGTGCGCGGACCGCTCACGCCGCGCAAGGTCCTTGCGCTTCGCGAGGAAGATATTCGCGCGAGCGGTATTTCGGGCGCGAAAATGCGCGCGATACGAAGCGTAGCGCGCGCAGTCGTGGATAGAGAATTGGATGTGGCGCGATTCTCTTCTATGAGCGATGACGAGGTGCGCGCAGCATTAGTACAGATACATGGCATCGGTCCTTGGACGGCAGAAATGATCCTCATGTTTTCACTTGCGCGAGCTGACGTATTTTCCCGGGGTGATCTCGGTCTACGCAAAGGAATCATGCGCGTCTACGGATTGATAACCTTTCCGGATGAAAAGATGCTGGAACGGATTACGGCGCCATGGTCGCCGTACCGCACCTACGCCGCACGCGTTCTCTGGAAGGTGGCTGATCAGGCAGCCGCACGTATTGGTCGGAAAAAGCCCGTATAAATAGGAAAATGCTCGTTATTTTCAATGTAATGACTTGGCAGGCCAGTCGTCTTCATCTAAAGAGCACGAAAGTACCTATAGACTTCGAATCGCGAACACAGCAATAATTATTATCCTTAATTCTTACATTTATGACTCACGCAATTTCTGTACACACCAGCACTCGTTTCCTTATCACCGCCGGTCTCGCAGTCGCAAGCACGCTTGCGTTTGCGCTGCCCAGTCTCGCATCAGCGGCGACCTACGCATACGTAAATACTGCAGGCGAAGTGCGTACTGTGGTATCCGGTGATCCTATGAATGCCATTGCAACTGCACCAGGTATCGCAATGCACAGCGGCGTGCTCTTGCTCACGAACCCAGCAGACGGAATCGTGGGTGACAATGTCTCGGGCATCTAACGAAGCTCATCCTTACAAAAAACAGGATTCGCTTCGCGAATCCTGTTTTTTGACATCACTCATTAAAAAAGTTATACTTATACACATGAATATATCAAGCTCTTTCTTCTCCCGTAGCGTCGTGCTCGCACTAGCGCTTGTACTGACTCTGCCGCTTTCTGTTGCGGCGGCACCCGTCACGCCAGGATCTATCGATCCCATGTCACTGACGACGCGATCCGTAAATCCCACCATTTCTGGAACCAGCGCAGACTCAAAAGCACTCAAGATAGTGATCCGTGAGATGGGAACGGAAAAAATCATATATACCGGTACCGATATCCGCATAACGAAGGGTGCCTGGCATGCGCGGATCACGAAAAACCTTCTGAACGGCCTCTATGCCGTTGAGGTAGCACCCGCAAAAGATGCGAAACCTGAAACCACGCTTCGTGGCGTATTGGCTATCGGCATCATGGCGCCTCCTGTCGCACCGCCACTTGCGCTCATTCCAGTTCAGCCAACCGCATCAACGACACTGGTCATCTCATCCGTTCCGCTCCTGTTCGGAGGAGTCGCGCGTATAGGAACGGCCGCGCCTGTCGCGTATTTACAAGTCACTAATGTGGGGAAAGCGCCTGCGTTAGTGAATGGTTTTTGGATCAAGCAGAACGGTTCTGCGCCGACGCAATCGATTATCGGCCTTTCAACGGTTGACGATCAGGGCGGCTCCCGCGGGTCAGTGGGCGGCATGGAAGGAAGTGTCCTCTTCAAGGACGGCCAAGCGTTTGCTCCTACCGCTGCCACACTCGCGCCTGGTCAGATGCGTCTCTTCACCATCAAAGCGCTCCTTACCAACAGTGCGTACGCTGCTCTCGGTACTCTCGCCATCGATGTCGTTGGTATCGATTCCACCGCTTCAGCAAAGGCAGTCTTTCCGATACGCGGAACCACCTGGACCTTGAGTCGTTAAAAAACGAGCGTCTGCACTCATACAAAAAGCGCCCGCGAATGCGGGCGCTTTTTGTGAAGATCGAGTTAGATCTTGCTGACCTTGACCGCGTTCGGTCCTTTCGGACTGTCTGCGACTTCAAAGGTCACGGTGTCTCCCTCGCGAAGTTCTTCGAAGGTGATGCCAACCAATTCCTTAGAGTGGAAGAAGAGATCCTTTTCCATTCCTTCGGCCTTGATGAAGCCAAAACCTCGATCGGTGAGACGAGCGACTGTTCCTTGCTGCATAGTGTGCTGTAAGAGAAGAGCGATTAAAATCAATTACAGTATGCCGAAGTGAAGCTCGAACCTCGCTCCCCAGATCAGCACTGGTTGATACTGAAACAATAGCACATTCTCGGTATTTCTCAATGTGCTGTGGAGAGTGTCGTGCCTGAAGGTCTTCACCTGAGCGCAGTGAAAAGACTTACTCAGCTATCTTAGCAGCAGCGATATTTTGAGGAAGCCAGTCGAGAATGCGTTTGCGATGCTCATCAAGCGACCAGAGATCGCCGTGCTTGAAAAGGCCGGTATGAGTGTCTTTGAATTTACGGAGAAGGGCAGCAGACGCGCGCGGAAAATCTACCGGAATAGTCTCATTATATGACTTCAAAAAGCGAGCAAGCGGAATCTGCAGTTCGCTTATGGCAAGCTCTTCACCGTACTTTTTCATATAAACATAATACCATACAAAATATAGTAAATCAACACCTTCGATTCTATTTGCCCCGTCCGTAATATTTTTTAAGGGCGGTCACATGCGCCGCATACGTATCGCTGCAGTGGAAACCGCCCTGTTTATCATGAAAATAAAAGATACACGACGTATTTTTTGGATTAAGCGCGGCAAGGATGGCCGCCACGGAAGGGCTCGCGATGGGTGTCGGCGGGAGGCCCGCATGCGCGTACGTGTTGTAGGCCGATTTGATTGATTTATCTGCCGGAATCACCTTCGGCCACCAGCTGCCAGTGCTGGTACGCGCGGCTTTTGCGTACTGCAGGGTCGCATCGATTTGCAGGTTCATATTCGTGAACAGCCGATTCCAAATGATGCCTGAAATGAGACGCATGTCGTCGGGTCCGCCCGTCTCGCGCTCGATAAGTGAGGCAATCGTGAGTGCTTGCTCAAGCGGAACGTACTGCGCGGTTGTGGTTCCGTAATGCGCCAATACTTCTTTTGAGAACCGATCATTCACGAGTGCTTGTGCGGCGCCTGGGCTCATGCCGCGATCAACCACATACACTCCTTCTACAAACGATCCTTCGGCAAGCGGGAGAAGGGAATAGGTGCGCTTCGTAAGAAATTCTTGCTTCTGAGTAGCAGTCCAGCCGAGCGCGTTTCCAAATGCAGAGGCGACTTGTTCCTTGCGCATGCCGGGCGATAGCTCGACGAGCTGCCCATTTGCGCCCGCGATCGTTTGATAGAGCACTGTCTGCGAGAGCGTGGTCGCGATCCAATTGAAGACCATCGTGAGTGCGTTTCCGGTGTTCGCTGCGGCCGCCTGGAGCGGGGAACTCGTGCCTTCGAGGAACGCATTCACCGCGTCGTTCTCAACGATTACTTTATGGTGCGGATCGACTGTAACCGGAAATGGCTCGGCGATCGCGGGGAGCGCGCGTGTTTGCTCGAAACGTATCGTTTCTGCGAGGAAAAAAGGGAACGAAAGCGCCGTGCCGCCTACGAGTCCCAGTACTAACACCGTAAGACCGAGCGACTTCAGAAAGCGCAGCGATGAGCGCTTGATGGTATAGCGACTGGAGTAGGGAGGAGGAACGAGTTTTATGCGCCGCATAGCAATGTTCTTCTATTGTAGTCTGAAATCAAGCGTGGGGAAACCGGCAGGAAAGCGTTATTGACGCAATTTGCGCGCATGGTATTTAAGGAGAAGACATCTTAATTGAAGGAACGATCATGAAACTGACATCGGTTACTGGCAAAACAATCATCGTCGTAGGTGCAAGTGGAGGCATTGGGAGCGTGTGTGCACGCGTATTTGCTGAGGCGGGCGCACGTCTTGTCCTGTCTGCACGTACCGAGTCGAAGTTGACTGCGCTCGCCGAGACGCTTCCCACGAAGGATGTGCTCGTTGTTCCGGCTGATGCAGGCAAGGCAGAAGATGTTGCGCAGCTCTTTGAGAAGGCGGGGAAGCACTTTGGTACCGTGGACGGAGTACTCATAACAGCAGGAAGCTGGAAGCAGCTTGGCATTGATGATCCGGTACCGGACGCAGTGGCGCTTGCGGAGAGTCACTTCCGCGGCCTCTTTCTCCCCACGCTCGTGGTGGCAGATACTGCGCAGCAGTTCTTTCGGAAGCAGGGACATGGCCTCATCATGAACATCTCGTCTCATGCGGCGGTGCGTACCGACCTTCCGGGCAACCTCACGTACGGGCCAATGAAGTCCGCTGCGCGGCACTTCATGGTTTCGCTCGTCCCGGAGCTCGTGCGTACGGGTGTTCGTGTGACTGATATTCAGCCCGCGATCGTGAATACGCCAGACGCCGCAGCGCTTCTTGATACGCCGGAAAAGCGTGCACAGGCGGTACAGCCGGAAGCGATTCCCGAGTGGATCATCGAGAACTTCGATCACCCGGCCATTGCAACGGAAAAGCGTTTTGACAGCAAGGTGGTGCTCTAATGCGGCCCGTACTCTAAAACCCGCTCACGATTTTTTGAGCGGGTTTTCTATTTGAGTGCAGTAAACACGCTTGGCACTTCAAGTCCCAGTGTCCACAGCGATACGCCCCGAAGCTTATTATTTGCCACAAGCGCAATTTTTTCTTGTACGCTACGCGCATTTTCATACCACAGCGTATAACTTTTCGCATTGCTCCAGTAGTGAAGCGCTGGCGCCTTATCAATGGTGCTGTAGGTCACGCGTACGTTGCGCACTTTAAATACGTTATCAATACCTTCATTGCCGCCGATACCCACCCGTTTTCCGGTGGCGTCATCCCACTTCCAGTAATAGAGCGGAATACCGAGCGATATTTTTTCTGGAGCGATATGTTGCAGACTGAAGGTAATCACCTTGAGTAGCCAGGGGTAGGGAGCTACCGCTCCCGTCGAACTTGGGTCGTCGTACGACATGACGCTGATAAAGTCCGCCGCAGCTCCAAGCGCCTGGTAATCATAGACGCCAATCACTTTTTGCCAGAGATCATTCTTATAGTCGCTCGGGTTTTCTGATATCT
>DATLDL010000004.1:0-18245 GCA_035525885.1 Minisyncoccota bacterium
GAAAGCATGACCGACATGAAAATGACGGCAATCAACAGCGTAAACCCGCGCGATGAGTTGTTCATTGCCATGGTGTTAGGTGATCATAAATTTTCACTGAATAGGGGGTACCGTGGTCGGTCCAGCTTACTTCAGAAATAATTCGCTCTTCAGAAGAGCCGTCGTTTACAAATGATTCAGATTGAATCGTGCGCGTAAAAATGGTTCTTGTATTTGCGGGGAGTGTAGGAAGCTGTCGATAGTAGCCCCCTGAAAGCTCAACCAAACATGCCGTGGCGCCCGAACACGAGGCGAGGACAGGCGGCACGTTTGTGGCAGGATCTTCGTCGACACGACAAGTGCCCACGGCTACGTCGCATTTTTTTGCAGAAAGGTACGCGGTGAAAGCGGCCCAGTCCGAGTTGATACTAAAGTTGTCGCGTATGACCCGCACGTCCTCAATGCCCTCTTGTGCCAGGTACGAGGCAGTCAGTTTGTCGCGAGCAATGTACGCAGCAGCGTACGTGCGATGCATCACAGAAATAGGTCCTACGATCGCAACCATGATAATGGCGACGGCAACGAGAGTTTCGATAAGTGTGAATCCTTTCATATTAGTCGTCTATACCACGCATAGTGGCACTTGTTTGTACCGTAAAGTTTAGGTCTGCGACGCCTGGACCTGGTGAAACCGCACCCGTAATCACCATAGTGACATGGGGTTGAAAGCCATCACTAAGGGCCTCGCCCTGTAAATAAAATCCTAGGTTTTTAATATCAATTGAAGAGTCGGTAATCGGATCTGAACTTCCACTATCAATTTGCTTTTCGATGAATCCCTTCCCATTTGCGTTCGTACCAAGGGAATAGGTAATTGTGTGCGTGTCGGTCGCGTCACGAAATGAAAAATCTGAACCGCTCGAAGCATAGTGCGTACCAGTGCGAATTGAGCGGGTCATACTTTCGAGCGCAAAGGCGAGGTTGTCAATGGCGGTCGAGGTAGCACGGGCTTCCCTATTGACGCCAAGCACCACAAAATACGCTCCTGTTGCAAGAGTAATGATCAAGGCGAAAACGCCCATCGACACAATGAGTTCAACAAGGGTGAAGCCGCGTCCGTGAGAAGAGTTTTTTTTCATGGGCATCCACTTACGTTCGTAGTGATGAGTCCTGATTTGGTGACCAAAATATATCGCTTTTCGCCCTGCGGAGCACTCACCGTAATGCATGCTTTCGCTTTAAGGGTCGGCGAATTGCTAAACGTATCTGCAATGAACAGCTCGGGATTAGGACGCACTGAACTAATGTCGATGAAACTCACATCCGATCCACTACCGCTCTCAGGGTATGTCTTCAATCTAGTAATTGTTATGCCATTACCAATACTGAGGTCTTGGTATTTCTCGTTTTTGGTCGCACTGTATACACAGTTCCCAGGATGGGAAGCAGGCGTATATGCACCGCCGTTACTATAGTGACAGCCGTTTATGTTTGTAATGGGTGCAACTGGGTCAATATCCTTAAAAATCACTGCAGTGTTCCCCAGAGTGAGGTGAATACCGTATCCCGCAGCGTTATCAATACCGGCGGGTGCCGTTGCGGCGCGACTTGAAATACCCAGATTTTGCACATTTCGAATCGAGAGTGCGATGTCGTATGCCGTATTGGAAAGAAGGACCGTGCTATTGAAATTAGTACGTCCAGAAAAGACAATGCCGGTGAGAATGCCGATGATCGCAAGCACCACAATCATTTCAATAACGGTAAAACCAGCACTATTCTTATAGTGCTGGTTAAAACCCGTCCACGCGCGCACGGAGACTACACGCCGAACAGGCGTAGTAGAAGATCGGAAATGAGGGTAAAAGGGTTCCACTCTGTAAAGTAAGCGAGGAGGAAGCCGGCTGCCAAAAAAGGCGCAAACGGTACCTCAATACCCATTCTAGCTCCTTTAGGAGCACGCACCAGCAAAGTTATCCCTATGAGCGCGCCAATCCAAAACGAAAACACCAAACCCGAGAATGCGTGGGGGCCGACCAGTAGCCCCAGCCCAAACGCGAGCGGCGCATCTGCAAGTCCCATAGCCCTTCCTTTTGAACCGAAATGAAGGAGGGCGATAAAAAGCCCAATACTGCCCGCAATCAACACTTCTATACCGAAAGTCTTCCAATCAACCACTTGAGTTAGTGCAAACGCGAGTGCTGCACAGAGAAAAATACCAAGAAAGATCGGCGGCAGGATCGTGTGTGCCAAGTCATAAAGTACAAGAGCCAGAAGCGCCGCGAGTACTATGAGAAAAAGGCCGAGCGGCAAAGTAAGTCCTATTTTTACGTATGCAAGTACGTAGAGCGTCCCAAGGGCAATTTCTGCAATGGTAGAAACTGCAGATACGCGCGCTCCGCAGCAACGCGCCCTGCCTCGAGTGGCGAAAAATGAAATGACGGGGATAAGCGCAAGCACATCAAGTGTTTGGCTGCATGCATCACACTGCGACCGGCCTCGTACGATCGAAGCGCCCGTATAGAGGCGCGCAACCACCAGCCCCACAAAACTTGCCACAATCGTGCCGAGTGTGAAAACAGCGATCGAAATAACACTGATCATGCAAATCTTATATGAACACTAATTACAAGTAGCATCAGTTTCATTATCAAGTGCGGCATTGGTGCCTAATACGTTGTCATATTCTTGAAAGGTTCCTTTGCTGTCGATACACCACGCCCCACCGCCACGCAATGGCACTGCGATTGAATATCCTGTTCCATCCCCTGGTACATAGCAATACATTTTTTTTGTTTTATCA
This sequence comes from Minisyncoccota bacterium, assembly GCA_035525885.1. Taxonomy (GTDB): domain Bacteria; phylum Patescibacteriota; class Minisyncoccia; order Phycocordibacterales; family Phycocordibacteraceae; genus C7867-001. Next base: position 2,783 of record DATLDL010000004.1, read on the forward strand.
CTCGCGTTATATACCTTTTTCAAGGCATTGTAGGTACTTTGATCCAATGCTCCGACGGCATACCCCAAAAAGGTGAACTTTAATCGAGGAGCATCACCTGATCTAAGCCCATTACTGTCCGTACAGCCAAATATACTAACTCCAAATACGGTATTACTATTTGATACACTCGTAGTGTATTTATTTTGGTGCGCAGGTGAATAATAAAAGGATTCCGCTTTCAACTGAATTGTCTTTAAATTTGCCTTAACCGCCGTATCGCTGTTCCGTATGCGAATAGTAGAAATTGATGCGATGGTCAATGCCGTAAGAACGATAACAATACTAAGTGTGACGAGGAGCTCGACGAGTGTAAACCCTTTGAGAGACTTCATAGTATTCATAGTAACTTCTTTGAGGGCGTATACCAGCAAAGTTATCCCACCTGAATACTGTGTGGTACACGAAAAGTCCCCACCTGAGTGGGGACTTTTCAAAAGCGGTTGAGATCGTTACGGACACGTAACGCCCGTTGGTGCTGTCGGCGCACCACGAGCTACACCTTTAGAATCAACACACCAGTAACTTCCGTCCTTGAGCTGCCCTGCGACTGCATATCCCCCCGCTTCACCTGCCGTTGCAAAACATGTCACAGCACCGCTGGTGCCTGCGGCAGTAATTGCTGCTACGACAGTTTGGTCAGAAAACAAGTCGCCCGAACAAGCGGATAGATCCGTTGCAGCGTACTGACCATTGTCATTGAAGTAAATGACCGCTTGTTTGCGTATGGTGTCGAGGTTTGCCTTCATCGCCGCATCATTACCTTTGGAGCGAGCAGTGTTAAGAGAAGCGAGTACCACTGCTGAGAGAATGCCGATGATGGCAATCACGACCAGAAGTTCGATAAGGGTAAAACCGCGGAAATGGTATCGATTCATGAGAGATAGTTAGGTAGATCTAGTTGCAGGTGTAGTCGGTACTATTCGTAAGTGCTGAAGCAACGGTTGTGTATGCAACACCGGCGGAGGTTTTCGATCGAGCAACACCGGTACTATCAATGCACCAATAGGTACCGCTCGTTTTAAGGGGGGCTACAACTGCGTATGCAGTACCAGCTGCGTCAGAAGTGCAGTAGAGAGCCACATTGCCGTTATTTGTCTTTACTGAACTCAATGCTGCGGCGATTGTACTGTCTCCACCGAAAAGGTTAGATGATGATTGGTTTGCTGCGACTCCGCAATCCACTCCTGCTGCAGCCACGGTCCCGTATTTTTGGCCGCCAACGCTGTCATAGTAAAGCTCAGCTTGCGTACGAACGGTACCGAGACTTGCCTGCACAGCAGCATCTCCACCTTTGGAGCGAGCAGTGTTAAGAGAAGCGAGTACCACTGCTGAGAGAATGCCGATGATGGCAATCACGACCAGAAGTTCGATAAGGGTAAAACCGCGGGAACGAATTTTCTTCATAATTTTTCTAAAGGTTAATGCTCGCATTGTAAGCCCATTCCATGAAGAAGGGTGTCCGTAGTGTGGATAAGTCCAGTACCCCTTACGAGTTAGATAGCTCCTGCGAGGTTGTAGATAGGCAGAAGCACGGCTGCAAGGAGGGTTCCGACGCCAAGACCAAGGGCAACAATCATAATTGGCTCAATAAGCCCCACGAGCGTGTCTACGGCGTTCGACACTTCACGGTTATAGAAACGAGAGAGGGTGCTCAAGATTTTGCTCAATTCGCCCGTTTCTTCACCCACACGGATCATGGCAACCATGATGCCTGGAATTTCCGGATGCCGGTCAAATGCGGCAGAAATAGACGACCCACCCTTCACATCGAGCTTCACGTCATTCAAAACATTCTCGAAGACGGCATTTCCCACGATTGAGGCAGTAATTTCAAGCGCTTCAAGTGCAGTAACGCCTGAGAGAAGCATGGTGGCAAAATTGTCCGCAATGCGGGACAGATAGAGTTTGTGGTAGAGATCTCCTACGTACGGAACGGAGAGCTTCACTTGATCGAGAACGAGATTCCCGCGCCCAGTCTGTGAGAGGCGCCACACATAGAAAGCAAGTGCTACGAGTGCCATAAGAACGAAGATGCCGTAATTGACCAGGAAATTCGAAATACCGATAACAATCTTGGTGTAAACCGGGATTGCCTGTCCGGAATCGAGAAGGACCGCAGTTATTTTAGGAATCACCAGCGTGAGCATGAGCGCCATCACGCCAATGAACACGCACACCACGAATACCGGGTAGATGAGTGCGTTTTCTGCCTTTGAGATGATGTCGTAGGAGCGATCCAGATAGTCAGCAAGATAGCCGAATGTTTCCGAGAGTTTTCCTGACTCTTCGCCCGCCTTCACCATGTTCACGTAAAACGGTGAGAACGCTTTCGGATGCTTTGCGAGCGCACGACTGATAGGACTGCCTCCTTGGAGATCATCGGCGATTTCGGTCAGCATGCGCGAAAGCGCTTTGTTTTCTACTTCAACCGCAAGCAAGCGGAACACACGAAGTGCGGAGACCTGTGCCTCAAAGAGCGTGGCCACCTGGCGTGACAAAATAACGATTTCTCGATTGGAAACACGTTCAAACAGCGTAAGCTCAAGAAATGGCGATTTAACCTCACTCATGGACTCAATATTGGAAATGATCAGGTTGCGCCTCTGGAGCGCAGAGACGGCAACGTCTTTTGACAGGGCCTCGATAGTTCCCTCGCGCTCGTGTCCGTCTTGATCAATGGCGTGATATTTGAAAAGCATAGGTATTAGAGATAGCGTTCAAACGTTTTTGCATCCATGGCGTGCTCATAGGCATGCTCTACAGTGACTTCCCCGCGACGCACCAAGTCAGCAAGACTGCGATCCATATCAATCATGCCTTCCTGCGAGGATGTCTGAATGACTGCAGAAATCTCATGCGTCTGCGCCTCGCGAATAAGATTTGAAACGGCAGTGTTATTAATCAGAAGCTCGTAGGCAGGGATGAGACCGCCCGAGATGCGCGGGATAAGGCGCTGCGAGAAAATGCCCGCCAATGAACCTGCAAGCTGCACGCGCACCTGCGGCTGCTGGCTCGCCGGGAACATATCGATAATACGGTCAATGGTTTGTGCGGCGTTGTTCGTATGGAGCGTCGAGAAGACAAGGTGGCCTGTTTCTGCGGCAGTGACAGCCGAAGAAATAGTTTCGTAGTCACGCATCTCCCCCACCATGATCACGTCCACGTCTTCGCGGAAAGAAGACTGGAGCGCCGTATGAAAATCGGGCGCATCAATGTGAATTTCGCGCTGGTGGATCAACGACTTTTTCGGCGTAAAGAGATATTCGATTGGATCTTCAATGGTGACAATGTGCTCTGCGCGCGTGTTGTTAATGCGGTCGATCATAGCCGCAAGCGTCGTGGACTTTCCTTGACCCACAGGACCAACGCAAAGGAAGAACCCTTGCTCGCGCTGGGCAAAAACTTCCAATATGGAGGGAAGACTGAGGTCGCCGAAGCTGCGGATATTGTCCGAGATGAGCCGGAGTGCAAGCGCTGTGGTTCCCTGTACGCGGTACCCATTTACACGGAACCGGATATGGTCGGTATGCGCGTAGGAAAGGTCGATGGTTTGGCGCTTTTGGAATAGCTCCCAGCGCTCTTCGGGCACGATGCTTTTGAGCATCGTCTCCGTATCTTCCGCCGTCAGCGGTTTGAATGAATCAATCGGCAGCAGGCGGCTGGCGACGCGAATAACGGGCGGCTGGCCTGCAGACAAGTGAAGATCTGAACCGCCTTGAGCGATAACGAGATCGAGCAGTTCGCTGAAGCGTCGGTCGATCATGCGTGTGATGGGGCGCCGCTCTCAATAATGCGTAGCGTCTCCGAAAGTACCTCCGAAGGAATGGCGGATGCTTTGACGATGTAGCCCGCAACACCGAGTGCTCGTGCTTTCTCGATGTCGGATTCCTGGCCCTGGTTTGAAAGGATGATCACTTTAGTGTCAGTCAGGAGTTTTTCTTTGCGAACGGTTTCGAGGGTGGTGAAGCCATCCATGCCCGGCATGATGATGTCGAGCAGTATAGCATTTGGTTGCGCACCGCCCTTGCGCAATGTGGCGATCAATTCCTCTCCGCCTGAAAAAGCAGTAACGGTATGACCTGCATTTTTAAATTTCACCGCATAGAGATCGATAAGAAAACGATCATCATCAACAAGATAGATACTGTACGCCATGCATTACATTGTATACCCTCGGCGAGTCATCAAGCGCTCTCCTCGGGGAAAAGTTCCCCGCCAAGCGTATTGACTTCCTCAAAAGGAATCTCGCCTGCAAGCGCCCGCGCGATCGCATCTTCGCGCATGGTAAGCATTCCTTCAGTACGTGCTGCCTGATAAATCTTCTCTTCGATCGGTTCCTTGAGAATGACACTCTCGAGCTTATTGGTAATCTCAAGAATCTCGAATACGCCGGTACGACCGCGGGTCCCATCAGGGCACTCCTGCGTCTTGGTCGCACGATAGAACGTCTTAAAGGGCGGCAATTTCTTGCGATACTGCTCAGGTAAATCAGCGAATTCTTTCTCCAAAAGCTCCTTCAGACTTTCATTGATCGGTACTGCCTTCCCTGCACCCGTGCAGAGTTTACGAACCAGTCGCTGACCGATGACCGCGATCAGCGTAGGAGCAATAAGGTACGGATCAACGCCCATATCGATGAGACGCGGGATAGCACCGGTGGCAGTATTAGTGTGAATGGTCGAGAACACCAAATGGCCCGTGAGCGCCGCCTGCACCGCAAGCGCGGCCGTTTCCTTGTCGCGAATCTCACCCACCATGATCACATCCGGGTCTTGGCGCAAAATGCTGCGCAGTCCCGAAGCAAAGGTATAGCCGATTTCCGGTTTGACCTGACTCTGAGAAACACCCGGAATCTGATACTCCACCGGGTCTTCGAGAGACACGACGTTCGCCACTTCTCGATCGAGCTCAGAAAGCATCGCGAAGAGCGTCGTCGATTTACCAGAACCGGTAGGGCCCGCAATAAGCACGATGCCGTATGGCGCCTTGAGAAATTCACGCACCCGCTTCAGGTTGTCATCGGAAAGACCTACGGAGGTGAGCGTCGCGGTCGACTGAGACTGATCGAGAATACGCATTACCACCTTTTCGCCAAATTCAGTCGGAAAGGTAGAGACACGGAAGTCGATACGTCGACGTTCGACATTTGCCGAGAACCGCCCGTCTTGCGGCTTACGTTTTTCATCAAGCCGCAGCTGGGAAAGGATCTTAATGCGCGCGACGACCGCTTCATGCACTTTTGCGGGCAGCTCAAGCGAGGTATGCAGTTCTCCATCCATACGGAACCGTACACGCGTTTTGGTCGGAGACGGCTCGATGTGAATATCGGACGCTTTTCCCTCAATGGCGTAGCGCAAGATGGTCGACACGATTTTGGTGACCGGCGCATCTTCTTTAATCGCTTCTGAATGTCCTGCAAGATCGAGCGGTTCGTCGCCACTCAACACTGATGCCATGGTGACCGCGTCTTTTTTGCCTTCCGCCTGAGGTATGTCGGCCGCAGTTTCATATTCCGAGAGCGCTTTCCCGACTTCACCGCTCAGGTTCTGATACGTTTGCAATACCCGATCAAAATCATCTTTAGTGATGAGGAATATCTTGTACGGAATGCCGAGCTTGCCGCTGATGAAATGGAGCGCATCCATCGCCTCGATGTTGTCGGGATCGATGATGCCGACCTCAAGCGCGCCATCCACTTCCGCAAGCGGTACGAAACCGTAATGCTTTGCCGATTCAAACGGGATATATGAAAGTACGTCCTGATCTACCGGCGGATCGCCCAGTATGCGGCCCGTAATGCCATACCATTCGCCGGCGGCGGCAAGCGCCGCCTTAAGCGTGATGCCATGATCGGCGAGCGCGTCCTTAAGGGATCGTCGTTTCGCAAGATCATCTTCTATCTGCGCCTGGTCCGCAGCAGAGAGCAGTTTCCGTTCAACTAAAATAGTGAGAAGGTTCATGCAATACGTTTAGTATACCCGAGCCATCACCTTTGTGACGAGCGCACGAGATGCGTAATGTACGCGGAACAACCCTCGAGACGCTATTTACCAACCGGAGCAAACGGATCAGTGCGTCCAGAAGCTTCCGCGACAATCTCCGTCGTAATGTCGACCAATGCTGCAAATCGAGGATTCACAAAAATATCGGTCTTAAACGTAATAGGATCTAGCTGGTTCGTAAGCTCGAGGAAACGGCTTTCAAGCGGAGGCATGGAAGGTGCGGAGAACGGCAATTCATCAGTGGGTGCACCGGTACCAGCAAAGAAGAACCAGTAGAGGCCGCCAAGCACGACGAGAGCAGCGAGCGCGAGACTGATGTTTGTAGAAGAAAGTTTCATATCAGCGAAGCCAATAGAGGCGAGCGGTCATCTGATACGTGTAGACACCCGTATCTGAACCGATAATAGTGAGATCCGTTATGTCTAAGAGGCGCTGACTTGTTTCGATACCCTGAAGAAACTTCTGAAATGCCGCGTAGGTGCCCTTCCCCGAAAGGGAGAGCTCAACTGAGCCGACGGGGCTCTGTGCACTTGCGCCGTCTTCAGTTGCTTGCGCCGCGCTCTCGCGAGACACGTCAATTGATGAGATTGCAACGCCCGTGCGAGCCGCAAGTCCATCCAGATCAAGTATGGATCGTACATTGTTCACTGAGTCCGGCAGCATTTTCAGAAGGCGTCCGAGCGCGTCCTGGTCCATGGCATTTTGCGCTGCCACCAACTCGCCAGAACGTGCTGCGTAATCTTCTGCCGCCGCGAGCGCGCGAAGATCAGCAGCAATCGCCTCTTTATGCTTAGCGACCGATTCTTCATAGACCGATTTCGTGTAACTGAAAAAGATCAGTACGGAAAGAAGGAGGGCTAGGACCGGCAGGACGCGACTTCTCATGGTGTGGTGATGTCGGCCTCCTCAACTGCCGGAGTGGCAGGAGCGAACGCAATCAGTTCAGGATCCAGCGTTGCGGTTAGCGCGAAACTCACGCTGTTGCTCGCGGTCACGGTGATATCAGAGAAAATAACATCCTTGATGCGCATATCTGCAGCAAACGCATCCGATGCTTGCGCGAGCGTATTGAATGATTTTGCATTGCCCGTTGCGGTCAACATGACTTTGCCGTTGGAATCCATGGAGATGTGCATCTGGGAAAGCCGCATATTCTGAGGGAGCGCCTTTTCAAGCGCATGGAAAAAATTTGAGAGGGCGACGTGTTTATTGAGCAGAGTCTGCCCTGATGCAAGGCGGTCGCGGAGACGGACTATTCCGTTTACGGTTGCCAAGTCGAGCTGCGCTTCCGCAGCGGCAAGCTGCTCATCTTTTGACTTCTGTTGTGCGGCAAGCAACCGGTCATATCCGAACACCGCAAACGCCGACAGGACGATGATTGCGAACACGAAATAGGTAAAGAAGCCGAAGGCGCCGGTAAGATCAGTGGTCGCACGACGTGCTTCCGAACCGCCCGGATGCGGAACAAATGAGGTCGGAATGGTTGGAGGTACAGCCATGTGTGTTCACTACAGTATACGAGATGATACGGAGCGCGCGCTCACTGCCTGTGTACAACTCTGACCAGAGCGTTACATTTCATCGAGCTTGCGAAGCGCGAGTCCGACTGCCACGGCAAATTCCGGCCCGATTTCTTCAAGCACGGGGCGCATAAAGGCAGGTGCTTCTGTTTTTAAGAAAGGATCAGCGACACGTACCGGAATGGAAAAGGCAGTATGCGCATGCGTACCGAGTTCTTTGGTAACTCCGCCGCCGCCCGTGAGGACGACCTCCGTAATCGCACGTTCGTGGCCGGTCTCGTATTGCAAAATGACCCGTTTCGCTTCGGAGAAGATCCGGTCGAATACGAGTTCAAGCGAACTGCGGGATGCGCTCCCCTCCGCAAGGCCCGTTTCCTTTTTCAATTCTTCAGCCCGCGCGATGGTCAGATTGCCTGCTGCAGCAATGGCACGTGTGATGTCTTGGCTGCCGGTCGTTATCGAATGTGAAAACTGCACGACGCCATGTTCGACGATGTATACCTTCGTCGTGGCCGCTCCGATATCGAGCACCATCACCGGCTTCACCGTATCGATAGCGGCGGCACGGATGCTGCTAAAGATTTCTATCTCATAAAAATTCGCCTCGAGTCCAGCGCCTTTGACCGCCGCTTCAAGAAGCGCAAGTTCGTCGTTATGTACGGCGACAAGGAGTACATCTACGGTCTTCTTTTCCTCAATGGTATCTGCGCTCTTTTTCGCCGCCGTATCGTCTGAGCCGCCGTCTGGCACCACAAACCAGTCGAGCTGCACTTCCGTGATGGGTACCGGGATGTATTTGCGCGCCTCCAATTCAATGATGGTTTTTTGTTCTTCTGGTTTCTCGCGGCGCGGCAAATTGACGAGTGTGAGCAGTGAACGCGCAAACGGAATAGAGACACCCGCGGAAGTCGTAGTCACTTTCGCTTCTCGAAGCAAGTCGCGCAGCGTGGTCGCAATCTGCTCTGCAGAAAGGTTGGTCGCCTGACCTACTTCTGATCCTCCGTACGGCCCGAGTGCAAGCTCTCCATACGTCTCAAGGATGGCTTTCCCTTTTTCTTTCCGGAGCTGCACGACTTTCAGGGAAGAGGAGCCGATATCAACGCCGAGAACGCTTCTGTTTTTTTTCTTAAACAGATCGTTGAGAAATGACATACGGAAAGTATAGCAGCTCTACGTCGCTGCATAGCGTACGTACGCTACACTCTGTTGATGTGGCGCCGGTTTCTCGATGCACTCTTTCCACCCCGAAGCGATGAGGCGGTTGTTCGGACACTCGAGACCGACACGTTCCTTTCCCTTCTCGCGCCAACACTTATATCCGAGACCACGCCAGTCACTATCGGACTGCTTCCTTTTTCTGATACCCGCATTCGTGCCGTCATACATGAAGCGAAATACCACGGAAACGACGCAGCGTTCACCTTATTGCGTGACGTACTGAGCGAATATCTTCGCGATACTGATGAGAATCTCGCTCGAGCTGTACTTATTCCCCTGCCGCTTGGCAGTATCCGCCGCCGAGAGCGCGGGTACAATCAAGTCGAATCCGTGATAGCGCGCGTAGCGCATGAATGCGACGTTGCGCTTGCCAGCACCATGCTCGAACGCACGCGAGACACTGTGTCTCAAATTTCTCTCCCGCGTACGCAGCGGCTCAGTAATATGCGGGGAGCGTTCGCCGTCTCCCCAAAAGAAGGAATTTCATCTGCAACGCTCTATATACTAGTCGACGACGTGATTACTACTGGCGCCACCATGCAGGCGGCCATTGATGCGCTCAAAGCTGCGGGCGCAGTGCACGTGCTTCCGCTCGCATTCGCGCATTAACCTGTAGATGAGGACGATTTGTGAAGATCGTGCTGATGAAATATAGTGGGCAAGTCAAACGGAGGGGTGGCTGAGAGGCTGAAAGCGGCAGGTTGCTAACTTGCTATACGGGTAAAACCGTATCGAGGGTTCGAATCCCTCCCCTTCCGCAACATACGTGAGGAACCGCAACGTATGTTGCGGAAGCGCTGCGATGACGCAGCGGTTTTGCATTAGCAAAACGGGAGGGATTCGAAGGTCGGAGGTGCGAAGGCACCGAGACGGGGTCGCACAAAAATCCAGCAGGATTTTATGTGTGACCGAATCCCTCCCCTTCAAGATGGATACTGGATTCGGTAGCTGACGCTTCGTCACGTCCGAAGGGACGCGCGCGAAGCCAGCATGTTCACCTACTACCGTTCACTACTATTATATCGTACGTAAATAAAAAGAATCCCCAGTGCATCGCTGCAGCGGGGATTTTTGGGTCGAAGGACCAAGGATCAGAGGGACAAAGGGCCGAAGCTCTAGTCCCAAGTACCTTAGGCCTGAGTGACCTTGCGGAGACGGAATACAATGCGATTGCCGAGATTCCACTCAGCATCCGGACGCGTCCAGTAGGTGTTGAGCCACTGCTCACCGCCATCGAAACGCTCGACGATGAAGACGCACGGGTCGCCGTCGGAATCGGTGATGCGCTCCATCGCGATCCAGAGGACTTCGCCGAGAGGCTGGTCCTTGTACTGGTTGCGGATGTGCAGACCGGCTTCGGCGGGCAGGAGCTCGACGACGTGGCCGTCGAGACGCTCGGCGTTCTCCTGGCTCCACTTGGCGAGTCTGACGGGGTCGAGCAGTTCCACCGTGGTGGGATGATTGCGCTCGTACCCGAAGTCTCTCGGGGTGAGGATGATCGTGTCGATCTCCTCTTCCTTCTCGAGGGTGGTGAATGCCTTCTGCTTCATCAGGTCCTGCGCCCAGTCGCTCACCGAGAAACCGGACTTGACCCGCTGAAGCAGAGACTTCTTGTCCACGCCGCCGATGAGGAAGGTGCGCCACTTGGCGAACTTCTCCCCCGCCGACGCGAGAACCGGAATCGTCGGCACCTTGCCCTCGATGACCTGCTGAAGTGCATCCAGCATGACTTCGAAGGAAGCGTAGACGCCCTTCTTCGCTCGCGCGAACAACTCGTGTTGCTTGACGGCGAGCTGAGCAAGCTGACCGTCGGTGACAATGGCTTTCATGTGAGGCCTCCGTCGTGACAGTGAATGGCTGTTCAAGCTAATCCGTCTGGATTTCGCCACAGCGGAGAAAGGCCTAATTAATAAGCCGTTTTCTGCTGTGGCGAACCGTTCGCTGATCTAGTCAAAGAACTACGTCCTTATATGATACATTATATGTACGCGTTGTCAATAGATATATGAATCATGACCCTGGAGGCCAAACTTTGTGGGTATGGACGGGTTGGCCACAAAAAACCACCGGCGTGCGCCGGTGGTTTTTCGCACAGAAACCTCGATTTACATCTTCGGGCTTACCGACATGCTGTCCATGCCGCCTGCCATGCACATTTTGCAATCACGCTTGTGGGTGAAGATGAGCACCAGAGCTGAGACACCAACCAGGATATTGAGGATGCGCTCCACCATCGGAACTGAGTTAAGGAGCATATCAACGACATTCCAACCGCCAGTACCGATAAGACCCCAGTTGAGGGCTCCGATCATGACGAGGACGAACGCTACGCAGTGCAGTGCTTTCATGTGTAGAAAAGAGGATTAATCGGCGCGGCCGCGCCGTACCCCTCAGTATGACCGATTTTTAAAGATGAAAAGTATATGAAGTGCATATCCTGGTCAGAAGAATTGCTATACTGTCGCTAATAAATGTATGGATGTTAGCTCTTTTTTGATCACGCTAGACACTATTACGGGCGGGCATGGGGTTGTCGCTGGCCGCGTCTTCATCGCCGTAGTCTTTGTACTTGACCTTATCTACCTCTTACGAGCACTGCGTACCAAACGGTTTTATATTGTCCGACATGGGCAGACGATTTTAAACGCAAAACGCATACGCCAGGGCTCTGCCGGCGGGCTCGACGAGGCAGGCAAACACCAAGCACATGCCGCAGGAGCGTATTTGCGCGATGCGCGCATTGAAAAAATAATTGCGAGTCCTTTTGAGCGCACTAAGGAAACGGCAGCCATCATTGATACCTATCTCAAAGTTCCTGTTACCTACTCTCCACTCCTCGGCGAGCGACGCAACCCTTCTGAAATTATTGGTAAATCCGCTGAGGATGCAAAGGTAGAACAAATCGTTGATCAAATCGACCTGTCGTACCACGATGACAATTATCGTTTTTCAGACGAAGAAAATTTTGCTGACTTGAAGCGGCGTGCAAAACGCTGCCTCAGCTTTCTCGGAAATCAGAGCGATCGAAGTGTCTGCGTGGTCACCCACAGCATCTTTCTTAAGATGCTTCTTTCCTTTTTGCTCTACCGCAACAAGCTGCATGCGCCCGACTACGTAAAACTAGCGTTTTTTAATCCTGCAGATAACGGTGGCATTACCATTTGCGAGTATCGGCCGTGGAAGTTCTTTTCAAAGACACGTGGCTGGTCGGTCGTGGCATACAACGAAATGCCCACCGAATAACAAACCCGCGGCGCTTACGCCGCGGGTTTTGAATGCGCACACGCTAACCCGTTCCCGTTTCCTGCGGTAGCCGATCAGGAAAAGGCATGTTGAGCTCTTTCATTGCCTGAATCGTGACGCCGAAGCGTGCACTCAGCACGCCTTGCGCAAAACCAAGCCAGCGCATCGCCTTACCGAGCCGATCTTCATTGATGAACTTCGAAATTTCGTCGCACATATAGAGAACGTGCGCGAGCCAGGTTGCATCACTTGCATGCTCCAATGCCGGATTCATACGTGCGGGTATGACCACTTCAGTGAGGTAGCGCTCGCACTGCGCGGTAACCATTTGTCGCAGTTGTGCGACTGCCTCGAGCACTTTTGCACTATTCATTGATACTCCTCCTCAGGGATTCTGTGCGCAGGGTAGCAAATACAAAAGGTCGATGCAAAATGCATCGACCTTTTGTAGATACAAATAGATTAGAAATCCATTCCTCCGCCCATACCGCCGCCCGGCGCCTCTTTCTTCGGTTCTGGAATATCGGCGATCGCCGCTTCCGTCGTGAGCAGAATTGCTGCTGCAGAAACTGCATTCTCAACAGCCATGCGCGGCATCTTCGCCGGATCAATGATTCCCGCTTCAAGCATATCTTCCACCATCTCGTCTTTCATGGCGTCGTACCCAGCATTTCCTTTCCCCGCCTGCACTTTCGAGACAATAACCGACGCATTGTCCTTGCCAGCATTCATGGCAATTTGTGCGAGAGGCATTTCGAGCGCGCGGACTACAATCGCAAATCCCGCTTTCTCATCAGCACTCATTTTATTGTCTTGTGCCGCAAGCTTCTTCGCTACTTTTGCGAGTGCCGTACCACCGCCCGCCACAATTCCCTCTTCAATCGAGGCCTTGGTTGCCTTCACCGCGTCATCAATTTTGTCTTTCAAATACTTCATTTCGGTTTCGGTTGCAGCACCCACAGAAATCACCGCAACGCCGCCCGAAAGCTTAGCGACACGCTCTCCCAGCTTTTCTTTGTCAAACTTCGATTCAATCAGCTCCGCCCGTGCCTTCAATTGCGCCACACGTGCTTCAACCTCCGTCTTCTTGCCCTTCCCGCCGACAATGGTCGTGGAGTCTTTCGTTGCAAGGACGCGCGTTGCCTTACCGAGCATGGCGAGCGTTACATTCTCAAACTTGAGCCCAAGCTCATCTGAAATAACTTGTCCGCCGACTACCGTGGCGATGTCGCCGAGCATATCCTTCTTCCGATCACCGTACCCAGGCGCCTTTACGGCAAGCACTGAGAAGGTGCCGCGCAGCTTATTGAGCACGAAGGTCGTGAGCGCGTCGCCTTCAACATCGTCGGCAATGATGACGAGTTCCTTCTTCCCGGTTTGCGCCACCTTCTCAAGTACCGGAAGGATTTCCTGTACGTTGGAAATCTTCTTGTCTGTAATAAGGATGAGTGCGTCTTTCATTTCCGCTTCCATGCGCTCCGGATTGGTAATCATGTACGCCGACACATAACCCTTGTCGGTCTGAAGTCCTTCCACGATTTCATAGGAAAGGTCCATGCCCTGCGACTCTTCGACCGTCACGACGCCATTCTTCCCCACCGCTTCAACTGCCTCAGCGATAATAGTGCCGAGCGCTTCTGATTCCGCGGAAATAGTCGCGACCTGCTTCACCTCGTTCTTTCCTGCAAGCGGACGAGCCATTTTCTTAAGCTCCGCAACGGCCGCAACCTTTGCCTTCTCCATGCCTGTACGAATTGCCATGGCATTTGCACCTTTCATGACGTGCTGCAGGCCCTCCTCAACCAGTGCTTCAAGCAAAACAACCGACGTGGTCGTACCATCACCCGCGTTGTCATTGGTTTTTGATGCAACTTCTTTCACGATCTCCGCGCCCATGTTTTCAAACTTATCCTTGAGCGAAATTTCTTTAGCGATAGAGACACCGTCGTTGGTGATGCGCGGACCGCCATAGCTTTTCTCGATTACGACATTTCTGCCGCGCGGACCAAGCGTTACTTTGACTGCGTGTGCTGCTTGTGAAATACCTGCCGCGATTTTCTTGCGTGCGTCTTCTGCAAATATGATTTGTTTTGCCATGATTATGCTTCGATGAGACTAATATCGGACTCAGAAAGGACGTAATACTCAACGTCGTCCATTTTAATGGGTTCATCCCAGGGCTTCTTAAAAAAAACAACGTCTCCCACCTTCACTTCAACCGCGATGCGCGTTCCGTTTTCCGCGCGTTTTCCCGGACCAACGGCGACCACTTCGCCTTTCATGAGTTTTTCTTTGTCTGCCGACTCCGGGAGGATGATGCCCGATGCCAGTTTCTTCTCCACTCCCTTGCTGTCGGGCCGCACGACGACACGATCACCAAGTGGCTGCGCTCCAAACCGTTTTTCTTGTTTTGCCATGATGAAAATAATAGTTAGTGGGAGGAACTATACGGAAAATGCAGTGGACATACAAGTAGACCTAACCAAAATACATAACAAACACCTAACTTGACAATTCAGCAATATTTCATTAAGATGCTGTTAGGTTGCTCTCAGCCCTCTTCGGGGGGATCTTTCACATCGCACAGTGAGGTGCTCAGATGAAGACGTTCAGTAACGTGTTGTTTGGCCTTGCATTCATCCTGGTGACGGGACTCTCGTTCACCGGATGCAACAAGAAGGAAACGATCATCGTCCCGATCGGCGGAACCACGGGCAGCACGACCGGAGGAACGACAGGCGGTACTACGGGTGGAACCACCGGTGGCACCACTGGCGGCACTACCGGAGGGACGACGGGCGGGACCACAGGCGGTACGACCGGTGGCACGACTGGCGGAACCGGCTCGGGCGGGAAGGTCATCTTCTCGAACTCGAAGGAAAAAGTGCCCGAGGGCTTTACCGTCGATCCTGGTACCGGCTTCACCTACATCAGCTTCGACGTCGATCAGACGGATGGGGCGGACGTCATGCAGCTCGAGTTCACGATCGCAAACGACGTGGACTTCGACTTCGCGACGAACCGCACCACACGAGTGACGACCGGCGCTGGCCAAATTCCGGATTTGCCGATCGGCACGCTCGAACAAATCGATGTCGGCGCCGAAAACAACGACAAGCCGATCATCATGGCTCGCACGCGAACGTCGCCGGAGAGCGGTGCCAACGAGCGTCTTGCCTACGGCACGATGGTCAACGGCGTCGTGAAGCTCACGATCGACATCAGCGGTTACCCGAATGGCCATGCGAACGTGCAGTTTCAGTTCAACTGCTCGCAGCATCTGACGCACTCGGTGTACATGCGTGAAGTCGTCACCGGCGTCCGAGTCGTTTCGGGAACCTCGAACGTCACCTTCGACGACAGCCAGCTTGGTGTGGGTCCGCTCAGCTCTTGCTGGACCGGATCTGCCAAGCAAGCGGTCTCTGCGAAAAAGGGTGC
>DATLDL010000006.1:0-6180 GCA_035525885.1 Minisyncoccota bacterium
ATGCCGCAGACGCGGTTCGTGCTCAAGAAGTCCCTTGAGCTCGGACTTAAGCCGATCGTGGTTATCAATAAGATTGATAAGCCGGCTGCAGACCCTGCGAAATGCGAAGAGCAAGTACTCGAACTCTTCCTTGAGCTTGGGGCTTCCGACGAGCAGTCTAATTTTCCCGTCGTGTATGCCATTGGCCGCCAGGGCATCGCGAAGAAAAAGCTCACCGATGAATCAAAAGATCTGACACCGCTTCTGGATGTGGTGCTTGAGCACGTGCCCGCTGCGTCTGCCGGCCATTCTGCAGATGCTCCCTTGATGCTCCAGCCATTTAACCTTGCGTATGACAATTTCATGGGCCGCCTTGCAGTGGGGCGCATTTACGACGGCACGGTCAAGCCAAATCAGAATGTATTCATAAAAAAGCCGTCGGGAGAAGTGCGTCAGGGGCGTACGACTAAAGTGTTTACCTTCAAAGGTCTCGAGCGCGTTGAGGCAGAGAGCGCATCTGCGGGTGATATTGCGCTCATTGCCGGTCTTCCGGACATCTATATCGGTGAAACCATTACCACCGACGAAAACGCCACGCCGCTCAATGCTATCGCCGTTGATGAGCCGACCATCGTTCTCAATTTCTTGGTCAATAATTCACCGTTCGCTGGCCGGGAAGGAAAGTACGTCACGAGCCGTCAAATCCGCGAACGGCTTGAGCACGAGCTTGAAGTAAACGTAGGATTGAAGATTGACTTTGATGGTGCTGACGCGTTTCGCGTATCGGGACGCGGTGAACTGCATATCGCCGTTCTTCTGGAGAATATGCGCCGTGAAGGTTACGAACTGCAGGTGTCTCAGCCGCAAGTCATCATGCATGAGGAAAACGGCGTAAAAACCGAGCCGTTTGAAGAAGTAATCATTGATACGCCATCTGAATTTCAGGGAGCGATTATTGAAAAGCTCGGACAACGCGCGTTCGTATTGCAGGACTTGAAAATGGAAGGATCCGGCGTGCGCCTCACGCTGCTCGGTCCTACGCGCGGACTCTTGGGTTATAAGAACCAATTCATTATTGATACGAAAGGCGAAGGCATTCTCTCATCACGTTTTGTGGCGTTCAAGCCGTACGCCGGTGAGATCCGGAAGCGCGTCGTGGGCTCCATGATTTCTATGGCAACCGGCAAGGCGCTCGGGTATTCGCTCTGGAGCATGCAGGAGCGTGGCGTGCTGTATATCACTCCTGCGACAGAGGTGTATGAAGGCATGGTAGTGGGTAACACGTCAAAGGGCGAAGAAATGATGGTAAACCCGACCAAAGGCAAAGCGCAATCGAACGTGCGTTCATCCGGAACTGACGAAGCGATCATCCTATTTCCTGCATTTGATATTTCGATCGAGCGCGGCTTGGAAACGATGTCCGAAGATGAGTATTTGGAAATCACCCCAAAGAGCGTCCGGCTGCGCAAACAGCAACTTACCGAAAACGATCGCGCGCGCGCGCGTCGATAACACAAAAGAAATCCCGGACCATAGTCCGGGATTTTTCGTAGAAAGTTACGCAGCGAGTGACACCTCGACCGTCGGAGTCGGGGGTTGCTCTATAGTCGGCAGCACCATTTCCTCCTCTTCCCAGTACCGCGCATCGTTTTGATCTTCTGAGTTCAAGATTATCCGATGCGGCTCGGCCATTTCAGATACCACCCAGGCGAGCAATTCGCACAAAATCACTCGCTCTTCTTCGGAGGAACAGGGAAATCCGCAGGCGCGCGGATAGAGCTGTTCTCTGAAAAAGACGATCACGTGCCGTTGAGTCTTCCATGGAATACCAAACCACGCATCAACGTCGGTACGGGGACGCTCATGGGTCAGAAACTCGCTGATGATATATACCAAGAGCCGATGCAGCTGCTCCGCACGTGTACGTTTTCGTTCGACGCGGATCTCTTGCTTCAGGGTCTCAAGGAGGGCCGCTCGTTCTTCCTTCCGTCTTGTGTACAGTGCGCTCATGTGTGCCATCGCTATCTCCTTAATAAAGAACTACTGGTGCGCATCCTAACGCCCGGCACATTGAGCGTGTATGAAGTCCGTCACCGTGGCTTCATCTCTCCTCTGTAAGGATGTGTCGCTATGCCCACAGCACAACGCGGCCGTCATTTACCCGTTACACGCCGACGCGACAGTAAAGGTGTAGAGCGGAAGGTCCGTACCGTCATGCATGAGTGGAAGCGCGGGACGCTGAAGGGCGGAAAGGGAAGGCATCCCAAAGTAAAAAGTCGTAGACAGGCGATCGCCATCGCTCTTTCAGAGGCGCGGCGTGAAGGTAAAAAAGTGCCGCCGCGTCGTTCTCGCAGCAGATCCCGTACGCGCTAATTATTCGCTTTATTTTTCTCACCATGCTCGTCACTATTGCAGTTATCTTGCTCATCCTTTGGCTCTTGGGAATCGTGGGCGTGTATTCCATCGGCTGGTTCATTCACCTGCTTCTCGTGCTCGCTATCATTTCTATTCTTATTCGCGTCATTTACGGCGAGTATCCGTTTGGTCCGAAATAATCGGCAGTTATAAAAACGTAAAGCCGCGCATCCATCCTTGGATGCGCGGGCGGTGGGTTTCGGTCAGTGGAATTTCCGTTCCAGCTGGGTGAGATTGAGAGGATCTCCATCAGGCTCTTCGCAGTACCCTTCTTCGTCTGGCAGAACGATTTGAGGGCGGTACCGTGTTGGCGGGAAAATTCCCGTCTCGCCGCGCACCATCTCGGCGAACATGGTAGTCAATCGGAGCCGATACTGCGCGCTCTCCTTGGCACGCGTAACTTGATCAGATCTAACCCAGATAGAAAAGCCAACATCGCTCTCCTCCTCTCTGTAATGCTCCATGTAGGCGGGAAGTACTACCGTTGCCGGGCCATCGAGAGCCGACATGTTCATCTCCGTTGGGGCACAAAGCCATCCAGATATAAGTGTACGTACTCCCAAGATAAGCACAACTCGGGTTTTACACAGACAAAAGCCGCCCAAGGAGGCGGTTTGCATTTTGTGGAGGTGTGGAGAATCGAAGTCACGAGTCACTAAGCAAATTGCTCCAAGTATTCGCAATCCGCTAAGTGCTCTCGACCCCGGCTCGGTATCGCTCGTAGACTCGCGATATACCTGCGCCTGGTTCAATTCCCCCGCAACGCTAACGCGTTGCTCCGCCCAGAAAATTAAAAACCGCCTATAGCGGTTTTTAATTTTCTGTGGAGGCGGGGGGAATTGAACCCCCGTCCGAATCCGACGATGAAAGCGCTTCTACGACGCATAGTTTTGATTACAAGTTAGGAAAGGGTGCGAAGAATCAAAACGAAACCACTCCTTTCCGATCCCGAAGTTTAAGTGAGTCGGATGGGCGTCCGACTACCGTACTCACAGGTAATTCCGCCCCTCTCTGCGCTGTGAGCGCCGTGAAGAGAAAGACGTCGCTTAGGCGAAGAAGCCGTGAGGCTTACGCGTAAACGAACGCAAAATCCTTCATACCGAAGTATGGGGACTTTACGCTTGCAAGAGTGTTCTTTGCAAGTATGGTGCTCAACCGGATTTAGGTGGCAGATGAGCGTGCACCGCGTCGCGCGTATTTCAACGTACAGACCGTCAAAGCCGGTCACCCCCAGATAAAAGACGAGTAGATACTCATCTTCTTTCTGCGACTGATCGTACCATTCCCGAAGGGGAGTTCACTTAGCGGTTCTTCAGGACGCGTTCTTGTTCGCGTTTCGCATCTTTTTTCTTTAAATCTTCGCGACGATCGGCTTTGCCTTTACCGCGCACGATAGCGATTTTTACCTTGAGAAGTCCGCGTATATTATACACCTCAAGAGGCACTATTGTCAAGCCCTTTTTAGATTCTGCGTCTGCAAGCTGCACGATTTCTTTCTTCGAAAGAAGTAGCCGTCGTGTCCGCTCGAGATCGTACTCCTTTGCAGTGTTTGCGGCCTGGTACGCAGGTATGGTCATGCCTACGATGAATGCTTCGCCGCCGCGAACCACGACCCGCGCCCCTTCAAGCGATCCGTTTTTCGCGCGCAGAGATTTGACTTCGCCGCCCGTGAGCTCGAATCCCGCACTGAAGGTTTCAAGGAAGGTAAAGCGTAGGCCGGCCTTTTTGTTTTCGAGCAATGTCATGGCTTTTTTGTTAAGAATTTCTCGATCTCTGCACGGCGTTCAATCACGTCATCGTGTCCCATTTGGTAGGTTTCAGCAACCTTGCGTCTCGTGCGGGTAAAGAGGCCGGTCGGGAGCGGGTACGACGGTCCCACGACCATGATTTCCACATTGCCCGGCAGGTGATCCCACTCCGCACGACGAATGTCTTTCAAGATGAGCTCTCGGAGCATGGGGCGCGCAAATGCGGCGTAGCCGCGCATGAAGAGTGCAGTGCCCGGCGACGTATACGTAGTGTTCGAGAGGCATAATATCTTGGTGGCACCCGCTTCGTGCGCCTTGCGAATCAGTGTTGCCATATTCGCACTTATACCGCCGTCAATGTACGGCTGAATCCCGAGTCGAACTGCGCCTCCATACAAGAGCGGAATGGCTTTCGCAGCGCGCATCACTTCATAGGGATCAAACCATGTTTCGTTGGTGACGTATGTCGTGTGACCGGTATCAAGGTCGGTGACGGGCACAATCCACCGCGTTTTAGTTTCTCCGAGCTTGTCTATATCCAGCGGCAGTTCGCGGCGCAAGATAGTGTCGACGATGTAATCGACGTTCAGGCGCGGCGGTATAAGACTCACGATCTGCGGCGATGGGACGTAGCGAAGCCATATTTTTTCGATCTCTTCCGGCTGGTGCGCCAAAAAATAGAACATAGCGCCGACTGAGCCAGACGCAGACACGAAAATATCGGGCTCGGTAAAGCCAAGTTTTTTGGCAAGGGCAACCAACGCGCCTGCCGCATACGCGCATTTCATGCCTCCGCCCGAGGTAACGATTGCGATTTTCTCTTCACGCATTCAACAGAGTATAACTGCAAAATAGGGAAACTGCGTCGCCCGGTATACCCACGCCAACACTTTGCTACAACGTGAAGCACTCTGTATACTCACCGCACCTATGAGCCCAACACTACAACCCCGCAAACCCAAGCAAAAAAAAGGATTCCCACAAAAGGGCGGTTCCGGCTTTTCTTTTTTTGGCGGCCCGTCTTTTGTAAACAACCTTATTACTACCGTCATCGTGTTCCTCCTCCTGATGAGCGCGTACTCGCTCGTTACGGATTTCACCAAGAAGTCTGAAGAAATCTCACTTTCGCAGGTTGCGGCAGATGTAGGGGCAGGAAAAGTCGAGCGTATCCAGGTCAATGGCGATTCGCTCAAGCTCACGTATGGAGATGGTACCGAGCGCGTCTCTCGCAAAGATCCGGCAGCAGGTCTTCCAGAAACATTGGCAACGTACGGCGTGACGCCCGCGCAGCTTGCGAAAGTCGCCATCACGGTGCAGGGGCAGTCAGGATTTATTTTCTGGTTCATTCAGCTCGCGCCTATCCTGCTCCCGATCTTCTTCATAGCGTTTCTTTTCTGGTTCCTCTCGCGCCAAGTTAAAGGCGCGGGCATGCAGGCCTTTACGTTTGGGCAATCCAAGGCGCGCATGATCGACCCTGCAGATACCAGTCAGCGCGTGACCTTTGCGGAAGTGGCGGGTGCACGTGAAGCAAAAGAAGAATTGATGGAAATCGTCGATTTCTTGAAGAATCCGAAAAAGTTCCTCGATATCGGCGCGCGTATCCCGAAAGGCATCATTCTCATGGGAGCGCCAGGTACCGGAAAAACGCTGCTCGCGCGTGCGGTTGCAGGGGAAGCGGGCGTACCCTTTTTCTCCATCTCAGGTTCTGAATTCGTTGAAATGTTCGTAGGAGTTGGCGCTTCGCGCGTACGCGATTTGTTCCAGCTTGCCAAGCGCAGTGCGCCAGCGATTATTTTCGTCGACGAAATCGACGCGGTGGGCCGCGTGCGCGGCTCAGGTGTGGGTGGAGGAAACGACGAGCGCGAGCAGACACTGAACCAGATTCTGGTTGAAATGGACGGTTTTGAGCCAACGGAAAAAGTGATTGTCATGGCAGCAACAAACCGTCCTGATGTGCTTGACCCAGCGCTTCTGCGTCCCGGCCGTTTTGATCGCCGCGTAACCATTGACCTCCCCGACCGGAAAGACCGCGAGGAGA
>DATLDL010000009.1:0-5795 GCA_035525885.1 Minisyncoccota bacterium
CCACCCGCCCGTTGTTGTCGAGCATTGCGCTCGGAGTTGCGACTACGCCGCCTGCGCGAACGCGACCGGGACGTTGGAGACCTTCCAGCCATCCTCCGCGATGCGGAAGCGACCGAACGGACCCTTCTTCGACGGGCGGAAGTCGCCCAGGCCCTGCACGTTGCCGGCGACGTTGAACAACTGGCGGATCTTGTCGAGGCCGATCACACTGGTGTCGACTTCGACGGTCACCGTGAAGCCCCAGGCCGGGAACCGCGGGCGGACGGCGGCCATCGCACCCTTGGTCGTCTTGTTGACGACGCGGCGGATGTCGGTCACCCACTTCGCTTCCGGGTCCGTGAACGGCAGGAAGTTATCCTCGATCGTCAGGAACGACGGCATGAGGGACGTCTCCGCAGTGGAGATGTTCTTCTTGCCGGAGAACGTCACGCCGCGGCCGGCGTTGATGAGGCAGGCGTACAGGTACTCGACCGGGAGGCCGATGCGGCCCTGGTCGTCGCGGATCACCTTGCTCGCCGCCAGATCATCCGGCTGGATTTCCTCTTTCGCCTTCTTGGCACCGGCGCTGACGCCGGAACCCGGGAGGGTCTTGAGGATTTCCGGCGTCATGGGGTTGAGCAGGAGGTGCGAAATGCCGACACAGGTGACGGTGATGCGGGACATCGGATTCGGCTTGGTAGCCATGTGAGAACTCCTTGGAATGGAACAGCTGGGACAGAAAGGACTTAGAGTTCGAAAACTCCCTAAGCTGAGGCGACCCTAGCATCATGTTGAAATATCGTCAAGTGTGTGTCGTATATACTATACAAAGGGGTTTACGGTGTGGTACTATCCAGTTCCATCCATATGGAGAACGTTGTGAACGCAAAGGAGGGTGTGCCTTCTCCGGCAGCACCCGAGGAGGCAAAAGACCAGTCGTCCTATCAGGGGACGATCAACATCAACGACCGGATTCTCAAGCAGATGAAGGATACGTTCAAGGATATCAAGCCGTCGCCAGATTTTGGAAAGCCGGAAGCATCGGCCGATCCGAAACTGTAAGAAGCCGTACGCAGTTCTTTCGGAGCCCGTCGCACACGCGACGGGCTTTTTAACGTTCAGTTGAGCTGCTTTTCTCCCATCATGCCGATGGTAAGGAATTTTTCAAACACATGCACTGGTTTACTTTCATCCTGATTAGTCTCTTTCTTATGGTCGGCAAGGTAGTCATGCGCCTCGCGGTAGCGGCGTGCCTCAACAAGGCGCGAGAGGTCAATTGCTACGCTCCCTGTCATAAGGCCCTGACTTCCCTGCTTTAAAACACTCCAGTATGCCTGCGTTTGTTCTGCAAGCTGTGCTTTAAAATAGCCCTGCATTTTTGCGATAAGATCCGCTTCGGCTTTTTGGAGCTGTTTTGCCCCGCGCACCTGACCTGACGGCGTGACCGCTCCCTCGACTTGTGCAAGAAATTTTTCAAGATCCTGCTTTTGCACACCGAGAATAAAATTTGGCATATTCTGGATGCCGACATTTGCTTGATTGTCTGGATCAACGTAATACTTGAGGTCTGAGAGGTGTCCTCGTTCAAAACGCTTCTTGAGATCATCTACTTTCCCCTGCGTCTCTCCTGTCGTGACGTCAAAACCAAAAAGTGCATGAGAGCCGTCGGGCTTTTTAAACTCAGCAACGTAGTCGACGCCACGAAACACATCGTCGTATCGGTATGTTTTTAAAAGACGAATCTTTGCTTCACCAAAAAATCCAGCACCAAGTCGGTGAGCCCTACCGAACACTGTCTCAAGAAAAGCGCCGTGCTCGGTCTGGTCCACTTGATATGCTTCCCGATCATGGAAGTTATCGTATTCCTTCTCATCGGCGGCCACGGAAGCTTCGCCATAGTGTTGTACGAAGAAGTCCCGTGAATAAAAGTCTTCAACTTTTTTAATTCCTGCATCTCGGTATGCAATTTCAATGCCGCGCCGTGTAGGGCGTAGCGGCTCAGGAATACCTTCATTCATCATGGCCAAATCCTAGCAGTAAAAAGCTTATTTGAGGGGTACTTGACAAATATACTATAGGGTGCTATTATATATATCAGATTTGGGGTATCACTCGCAACTACCAGCCAGAGGGGATTTCGACATGCTGCAGACGTGCATTTTCGAAGCGGCGCGCAACTACTTCTACGGTTCCGATACGGCGGAGGCCATCATGACGAAGGCCGTCCAGTACGGCGTTCGCGGCGACAACAAGACGTTCCTGATCACGAAGAGCAAGGACGCTTCCGCCGGCGATGTCGAATACGCCCGTCAGCCGAGCCGCTCCTGGAAGGAGTGCCGGCAGGCCCAGGATCGGTCGTGGGGCTTCCGCTAGAAAGCGGGCAAACGGAGCGGCAAGAGGAAACTCTTGCCGCTTTTTTATTTGTATACATAAAGAAAAAGCCCGCGCTTCGCGCGGGCCGAACCACTCCTTTACTTCCCTTCGTAGAACTGAAGGATGGAGCGAACAACAATTTCGTACTGTTCTTGACGATGATTTGCATACTGCATGCCGATCGCTTCCCCCGGTTTTTGAGAATCAAACACTACGGGGCGAAATTTCGCGTCAAAACAAGGTATGCGCTGATCTGCAATCTCTTCCCGTGTGAGCTCCACCGCAGATTCCTTATCAAGACCATTGAGTCCCTGATCTTCGAAGCGGTAGCAATTGTGTCCTCCACGAAACGACAATGGTCGGACGAGAATCGCCAGACTTTGTGCTTCTCTTGTTTTTGCGGTGACACCTATAAACGAAACGGTGTAGCGATTGTCGCTGCGATCGAACACGACCGTTATGGCGCTCCGATCTGCTGCCACCTGAATCGAAAGAATGTTTTTGGGTTGCGCCTTGGCTCCCACATGCTGCACCACGCGAGTGACTTCCTGCACAATGAGCTCCTGGAGCGTGAGTGCGTGTGCGGCACCACTGAAGAGCACGGCGGCAAAACAAAACAGTAGCTTAGTCATGTGCCCTCCGGCGTGTACGGTTCACAATCAGGAATTTCCTTGTCCATTTTCTACAGTGCCACAATCGAGAAGCGGTATCAAGTAAAAACCAAGCCCGCGCATACGCGCGGGCTATTGGGGTTTATTGCGGGAAAAGCGGTTTTCCCATGGGAGCTCTCGGTTTGGGAACGACAGGCAACGGCAAATTGTGCGTCCGTGCCACCTGCTCCGCCACACCATCTCTGCGGCCAAGGTCATACCACTGACGCATCAATCCTTCGAGCTTTTTCGCACTCATCTGCACTACTCTCGGGAACTTTTTCATGTTCCACCTCCAGTCAGATACCTAGCGAAAACCCTATCATTATTTACTTTTCCCCGCATCAAAAGAAAAACGGCTCCCCTTGTACGCGAGCCGTTTTTTATTCGAGCCTTTTATTCAATGAGAGCTGGTTCTATGAGTGCCGTGGTATACCCTTCCTCGGTTTTTACTTTAAAAGAGTATCTCCGACGATTCGTGCCGACCGCACGAATATTTTCTGCCTGCTGCTGAAGCAGCTCTCGAGCCTTCTCTGGCGTGATTTTTGCCATCCTGAGAAGCCGTTTCATCTTCGTACTCCTGATTATGAACCCAGTAAAGCGTATCACTTTTGACTACGCCACGCATCAAAAGAAAACGGGCGGTCCTGGTGGACCGCCCGCAGTGTTACGTAAAACTTACGACTACTTCATGGCTTTCTCAACGTGAAGACGTTCATCGGTCTCGTCGTTTTTCTTCTTCGCCTCGGCGTAATACCTGGTGTACCCGCCCGAGGCAAGACCGAGCCGTGTCAGCGTGTCGTACTGAAGAGCAAGATCAGTGTTGAGCTTCCCCACCAGCATCAAGACTTTCGAGCTTGTGGAGATGTCTTGGTACGCAAGGATCAGCCGTGCGGTGGAAGTCAGGATCTGATCGGCCATTTCTCGTAGCTTTGCCTCCGAGAACGAGCGAAGATCCTTCGGGTTCTCTATACGACTCCACACGAGAAAATTCTGCAGGTCGGTACTGAATGCCTCGATTTGCGATTTATACTCCTCTGAGAGAGGAATGTTATGCCCCATCCTGAGAAAAGCAAAACAAATACAGGCGATCCCTATGCAAGCATCAAAGGCAAGAGCCGTCCTGAGATTTCCAAAGGTTAGGCAAAAGGCACTCATTAGTCCTGTAGCGATGATAACGAGACCGGTGAGAAATGGAGCAATGGCTTCTCTCTTGCTGGCCAGTTCATATGTCAGCCGATCGATCACGAGCGCAACAGGATTTACTCCCGTCCGTTTTTCCCACGATTGATCGAATACGGAGGGCAACCATCGCATGTTTGCAAGATGCGCAAGGTTCGCGTTTTTGCTGTTCATGAAAAGAACTCCTGCCTTTGAGTTTGACCGTTCGTGGTCGAGTATGGGGAGCGTTCGTGCTCCACTTTGCGTTAGGTTTTCGGCCTATCGCTTAGCACTTCCGCACTCACTTCCGTCTAAGGCAAACAGAAGATTATTTACTTATACAACTAAAAATAGTCCGCGTCAACGCTTCTCGCGCCAGGCA
Source organism: Minisyncoccota bacterium (assembly GCA_035525885.1). Classification (GTDB taxonomy): domain Bacteria; phylum Patescibacteriota; class Minisyncoccia; order Phycocordibacterales; family Phycocordibacteraceae; genus C7867-001. Next base: position 4,546 of record DATLDL010000009.1, read on the forward strand.
TTAATTTGAGCGTGATTGCCGGTTTGGAGCACTTTAGGCACGCGGTATTTTTTCTTTTTATACAAAATGGTTTCGGGGCGAGTGAAGACCTCACTCGCAGCAATACGGCGCTCCTCTACCGATGCGTCTTTACCAAGCACGCCCGGGATGCGACGCGTGACGGCGTCCACAATTGCCATGGCTGGCACTTCCCCGCCGGTGTATACCGCTTCACCCACCGCAAATGTCTTAATAGGCGCGAGCGTTTTCAAAATCTTTTTTGCACGCTCATCGATACCTTCGTAGCGGCCGCACACAAGAACGACTGAATCGTATTTTGCGAGCGCATCGGCGTCTTTGTTTGTAAATTGCTTGCCGGATGGAGAAAACCACACGATACAGGTTGTCGGCTGTAGGTTGTAGGTTGTAGATCTCCTCTTGCCATGCCCCTTGAGTGCTTTCTGAACCGCTTTAATGATAGGCATGGCCTGCATGACCATGCCGGGGCCGCCGCCATACGGACGATCATCCACTTTTCTATACGCAAACTTTCCCGCTCCCTTTGGCACATCTACAAAATCACGCGGGTTCTGATAGGAAACGGAAATCTTTTTGTTCTCTCGTGCGCGGCCGAGAATGGATGCGGAAAGATACGCATCGCATGCGTCTTGGAAAAGCGTAACGAGATGAAATTTCAACATGTAGTACGTGAGGCGTATGCGAAATGGGAGCGTACGGAACGCGACGGCGTGAGTCAGAGCAAATTTTCAGCAGGAAATTATGCGGCTCCCATTTCGCATACGCCGAACGGATCTACCCCGGCATTTCGTCGACCACTTGATCGATGGTTTTAACTTCCTGCTCGCGCTTGCCACCAGCAGGTTCATTGATCTTCAAATTGACGCGCGCGTTGTGCTTCATGCCAACAGCGTGGAGGAGCGGACGAAGCGCGAGCTGCGCCATCTTCCCTTCTTTTCCAATCACGCGACCCATGTCTTCCGGGTGAACCGTGAGCGTCAACAGAACGCCCATGTTGTCGACGGTACGAACCACCTGCACATCATCTGGATGATCCACGATTGATTTAACGATGTATTCGAGAAATTGCTGTTCGGGTTCCATGGCAACAGATAGTAGTGAGTAGGTTGTAGGAAGTAGTATAGCCCAAGCCCCAACACACTGCCCAAAAACAGCTTACGCTGCGGGAGCTTCAGCAGGTGCCGCTTCAGCGGCTGGAGCTGCTTCTGCCTTTGGTGCCTCGACTGCAGGTG
>DATLDL010000018.1:0-15777 GCA_035525885.1 Minisyncoccota bacterium
CATCCGCTACGGCCGTGATAATGGATTCGAGCACAAGTTTCTAGCGACTGCTCGCGAAATCAACAATCAGATGCCGCGCTATACCGTCGATATGCTTGAGCGCGTCCACGGATCACTACGCGGCGCGGTTGTGGCACTCCTTGGACTTGCCTACAAGCGTGATGTGCCCGATCTGCGCGAGAGCCCAGCGCTCGTCATTCGCGAAGAACTGGAAAAACGCGGTGCGGTCGTCCGCGTCTTCGACCCCCTCGTTCCCGGGGAGTCAACGAGCACGAGCACGAACGACGCACTCCTCGGAGCCGACGCAGCGATCATTGCGACCGATCACAGCGTATTCCGCTCTCTGTCGCCCGAAGAGTTCTTGTCCCGCGGCGTAAGTCTGGTCATTGATGGCAGGAACTGTCTTTCGAAAGAGAATTTTCTCGCTGCGGGTGTCGAGTATCACGGCATCGGACGCTAATTGCGCCGTACGGCACCTTATTTTATGTCTACGCTCACGCCCCCTTCACGAAAGCAGAAAGCCGTTGACCTTGGTCTCTGGCTCGCGTTCTTCGGCATTATCTATCTCATCATCCTGTTTAAAATCGGTACGGGAAGCTATCTCAATCACAACGTCTTTTTCGGCGTCTATAGCATTGCGATCGTGTTCTACATCTTCTCGCGTTTCCTGTTCAGTTATTTGCACCGTACCGTACCTATCGTGGGAAATTATGAGCCAAGCGTAGCATTCGTCGTGCCCGCAAAGAACGAGGAGGACAACATTTATGAGACGATCACCCGGTTCAGCGCGGTGGATAATCCCGCCGAAAAGGTCGAGGTCATCGTGGTCAATGACGGCTCTACGGATGGAACCTTGAAAGAAATGCAGCGTGCCGCGGCCGACATTACCGGCAAAGTCCGCCGTGTGGAAGTGGTTGACTGGCAGGTTAACCGTGGAAAGCGGCACGGCATGCACGAGGGCGTCAAACGCTCTACGCATGACATTGTCATCTTTATCGATAGCGATAGTTTCATTGAACCGTCCTGCGTGCGTCATCTCGTGAAGTACTTTACCGATCCGCGCATCGGCGCCGTGTCCGGTCACACGGACGTATATAACAAAAATACGAATACTCTGACGAAAATGCAGAACCTGCGTTACTACATCGCCTTCACCATATACAAGGCAGCTGAATCTATTTTCGGCATCGTGACCTGCTGTCCCGGCTGCTGCAGCGCCTATAGAAAAGCATATCTTGATGAGTTTATCGATGAGTGGCTCCATCAGATGTTCCTGGGCAAGGAATGCACCTTCGGCGACGATCGATCTCTGACGAATTTCATGCTCCGCAAATACTGGGCCGCGTACTCAAAAGAAGCGAAGGCGTATACGGTGGTGCCTGACACCTTCGGTAAATATATGAAGCAGCAGCAGCGCTGGAAAAAGTCCTGGGTGCGAGAAACCTTTATCGCCGCATCGTTCATTTGGCGCAAAGATCCTGCAGCAGCGCTCTTCTTTTACGCCTACGTCTTCCTTGCGTTCGCGTCACCTGTCGTCTTCGTGCACGCAGTGCTGTGGAATCCGATCTTCTACGGCATCTTGCCGATCGTCTATCTGGTCGGGCTCTTCATCATGCTCATGCTGCATGGCATCTATTACCGCATATATACCCAGGACCGCCGCTGGTTCTTTGCCGTGATCAGTTATTGGTTCTACAGCGTGATCCTCATGTGGCAATTGCCGTGGGCGTTCGTCACGATCGCCGACACTCGCTGGGGTACTCGCTAACGTAATTTCTATTTATGCTCTTCGACTTCTCAACAAAAAAAATAGTCTTCGTGGTCATTCTCACGATGATACTGAGTCTCGCCGCGTCTCCGGCGCTCTTTGCAAAGAGCCTCGGAAGCGACCATGCTGCCGCACTTGCGGAATTAGTCTCTCGCAAAAAAGCGGAGTTCAGCTATTGGGCCTTCTATAAGTTACCGTCCACTATCGGAAACAGTCTTGCAGGAGTCCTTGCGTTTCGTGATCCCGCCGCTACCGCGACGACGACCAGCAGTGGTGCGCGTGCCATCAACGTACCCGTGCTCGTCTATCACGGGGAAGGAGATGCTCCCACAAGTCCGCCAACGCCGGCGTTTATTCGACACATGTACGCACTTAAAAAAGCAGGGTGGCACACTATTACGATGGAGCAGTTTGAGGGATTCATGAAAGGTCGCATTCAAGTGCCTGATAAATCATTCGTCCTTACCTTTGACGACGGTCGGCGTGATGCGTTTTATGCAACCGATCCCGTCTTGAAAGACTTGGGCTATACCGCCGTCATGTTCGTCATCACCGGATTCTCCATGCCTGATGGCGGCGACAAACCAATTAGCGACTTTTATGTCTCCAAAGCGGAACTGGCATCCATGGTGCAGAGCGGGCGCTGGGAACTCGAAAGCCATGGCGAGCAAGACCACCGACTCTACGAGATACCGACCGCAACATCGACCGCCGGCAACCTGACTACCGTGAAGGGCGAGCACTTTTTGTCCAACTTTTTCTGGCTTCCCGATACCCAGCGCCTTGAAACTGAAGAAGAGTTTACCGCGCGCGTTACCCACGACCTCGCGTTCTCTAAGAAGATCCTGGAGGATACGTTCCACATCCGGGTAAACGCCTTTGCGTACCCGCTTAACGACTTCGGTCAGGACACCATTAACAATCCTCAATCAACAAGCATTCTTGCCCGTGTGGTTCCGCAGGTTTATCCGTTTGCTTTCTATCAGACCTGGCCTGGCAATGGTGATTCAGCAAACTATCCGGATCCAAATGCGTATTTCCTGAATCGCATTGAGCCGAATGCGTCATGGAGCTCTGACGAGCTTATTGCCGCGCTTGAAAGCGCGCGCATCAAACCACTTCCCTATGACGCCACTACCTTTGGGAGAGATTGGAACAGTAATTGGGGTGCGGTTGCCTATGGCTCGAAACTGATGCTGGATGCGAGCGAAGACAGTACCGGCGCGTCCGCCTTTTTGAATGGCACACAATCGTGGAAAAACTATGCGGTCACTGCCACTGCTGCAATTCAAAGCGGTACGTTCTCCCTCATTTCCCGTTACACCAAGAACGACGCGCCGTATGTCGTCTGCGCATTCTCAGAAGATCGCATATACCTCGAACGGCATACGGGTACCGTACTCACCAAACTGGCAAGCAGCCCGTACAACCCGCCGAAACTGCCCTCATCGCGTACGGTTTCCATGACCATTGAAGACGGAGACACGACCTGCAGTGGCTATGGCGTGAGCGTGCATGCGTATGTGCCGGATATTCCTGCACGAGGAGGCATCGGCGCGACGGTTTGGACACCTGGATTTGGTAATGCGCACGCCGCCATTAGCCGCCTTCATGTTGAGTCCCGATAATAACTGCCGCTATGAAAACACTCCGCACCACATACGTAGTAGTGGGTGGGATTTTTATCGCAAGTTTTATCTATGCCGTATTCATATTGAATCTTGATCAATTCTTCAAAATGAATACGAGCGGGGAAAGAACGCCAGCAGCTCTCGCGTCCTTGACTTTCCCGTTCACGTCATCAACGACTGCGATAGCTGCGGCCACTACTGCTTCAGTATCAGGAAAAAAAAGCTTGTTCTACTCATTTAATGTGCCAGGGGTACTTGAAGAGACCAGCACTGCCGCTGCCAGCCCGAGTCCTTACTGGTTTCTTGATTCGGGAGCTCGATTACTCATTAGCGGTGGCACGGGACAGACGATTCAAGGGAACTTAGCTGCAAGCGATCCTTGGTATCGCGAGTATGCACATGCGAATTCTGTCGACAGTGACGACGGTAGTCATCCGCAAAACATCTTTCGCCTACTGACCAAATCATTGTGGACGAATGCCCGTGAAGAAACGTGGTTTATGATCACCGGAGATCATTTGTCCGCAAGTCCCAACCGTACTCTCTCAAATGGACTCCTGCTGATGAGTCGCTACCAGGATCAGGATACGCTGTACTATGCGGGAATTCGCGTAGATGGCAGCGCGGTCATTAAGAAAAAGTACCGAGGCACCTATTACACGCTTGCACAAACTCCCTTTCTCGCTGGCACCTATCATCCCATTTCCAATCCTACCCTTCTTCCGCACGGGGTCTGGATTGCTCTTCGTGCCGACACGAGCACCAACTCCAATGGCTCAGTCCTGATAACGCTGTACTGGAAGCAAAATCAAACGAGTCCCTGGACGCGACTTGTCTCTGCTACAGACACGGGCGCCTATGGGAATACGCCACCCATCACTACCGCAGGAGTAACCGGCATCCGTACTGATTTTATGGATGTAGTATTTCGCGACTTTCTAGTGCAAGAACTTTAGTAAGAAAAACGTTCGGGTAGCGGAAAAATAGGTAAGAATCACGTGGGTTTTTCGTCATACTATATAGCCCTCTCCTGAGGGAAATCTGATCACGATAATTGCTACTTATTACGTATGCGTATTCCCCTTCCCATCCTCGTAGCCCTGCTTGTAACGGCCGCGCTTCCGATTGCGCCTCAGGTGACCTATGCGGCGCCAGAACAAACGCGTATCGCTCTAGCGGCTCTCGACGTTTCTCTGGGAACCACTGAAGAAAGCGGTACGGCGACCACCGTCTCATCTGAAGCCGCGCTTGAGACGCATGCGATGACGCTGACCAAAAGCGATGAGAACCTCGAAGCGGTCGCGCTTTCTTCAGACAAGATCTCGCTCTCGTATCGCGAGCCGGCAAAGCTGTTCGGCTTTATCACTCTGCACGTACCAATCCAAGTGACTGTGACCGCGAGTGGCGAAGCAAAGGTGCATTACCCTTGGTACAGCTTCCTCATGGCTACGAATCAGGCTGGTATTGCGGTACGCACGCAGGCAATTACGGATCAACACCTCTCTGGAGAAGAAACTGCTACGACCACCTTCTCGACAGAAACAAAGACTCGGCTTGTCGATTCGCTACACGCCATGCTGAAGAGCGAAGCTGCGGTGCATGCGACGACCGAGCTGCAATAGAGATACCGTATGATTGCTCTCGCGTCCTACACTCCTCGTACTCACTTGATGTATCCCGCGCGTGAATATGGCGTGTCACAAGGTATGATGAAGGCAGCCCTCTCGAGGGGCACTTCTATGGCAGCTTCGTACGAAGCATCATTCCTGCAGGCGTTTGATGAGCACGCAGATGCTCTATTCCGCCATGCATCATTTCGCCTCTCGAACCGCGAGCGCGCACAGGATATTACGCAGGAAGCATTCTTGAAGGCGTGGGAATACGCACGCAATGGAAACGAGGTGCGCAGCTGGAAAAGCTTCCTGTATCGAATACTCAACAACCTCATTATCGACGAGTACCGCAAAAGCAAGGACGAGTCCCTCGATACGCTTCTAGAAGACGACCCTCCTGGTGCACAGGAACACATTGCGATTGGTAGTCGTGCCGAAAAAGAGCAGGAATTGAACGACGAGCTTCTGATTGAACAAATTCGGACGCGCATTCCCGAATTACCCTACGGCCTGCGTGCGGCGCTTACGTTGCGGTACATTGATGGCTTTTCACCCAAAGAGGTTGCCGCAACGCTCGGCATTTCAGAAAACGTAGCGTCCGTGCGTATTCATCGCGCGATTGCCCGATTACGGGAATTGTGCGGTCCATTGGGAACCATATGAAAAAAACTCATTTTGAAAAACTTATAGCAGATATCGGCCGACAGGTTACGCTGTCGGATTCTGAGCGCGCGCATATGCGAGGCGTTCTTACGGAATACATGGCATTCAAGCCATACAGAGTCACGCCTGCTCCATCGCGCATATCTCTTTTTATGCGCCCCTTTGCCTTTCTTGCACAGCCCGCATTTGCAACCCTCGTTGCCGTACTCGTTATCGCTGTCTCTTCTGGAGGTGCCGCCGTTGCCGCTGAGGGAGCGCTGCCTGGAGATGTACTGTATCCCATCAAAGTGTCTTTGACCGAGCCGCTTCGCCTTGCGCTTGCCAATACGCCCGCGACTAAAATAGCCGTACATCAACAACTTGCCGAACGCCGTATTGATGAAGTTGCCGCGCTCGCCAACGAAGGGAAACTGACGAAAGCAACGGAGGAAGAACTTGCATTCGCCTTTGAAACGCATGCAAATTTAGCCGAGGAGGCTACTGCTAACGCAGACGCAGACGCAAGCGATACCGAAACTGACAATGTCGCGCACACTAGTTTTACGAGCCGGCTCGCGGCCTACCAAGAAGTTCTGGCACGCGTAGACACTACACAGGGCGCACCCGTAACCGAGACCTTACAGGATGCAATTCGAAGTCGCGTACCAGCAGATACTGATCAGGTAGCCCTTGCGGCAGAAACCGCGCCGCGCATGGTGGCCCTTTTTGCCGTGACAGCCCCTACCGCATCAACATCAAAGAAGCAGACTGCTGCTCGGGTAACGAGTGCTGCGGAGCTACAGACCGCAACGGATGAGGCGTTGCATGCTTCGGCTGATCTCATTGGATCATCGAAAGACACCCTCGATGCCTCAAGTTCTAAGAGCGCTCGCCACGAACTCGAGCGTGCGGAAGCGTTTGCCGAAAAAGGACGCAAACTTCTCGAAGCGCATGATGAAGATGGCGCATCGGAAGCGTTTCATAGCTCCCTTTCTACCGCGTCTCGTCTTCAGGTGCTCACCCGCGCGGCAGCAACACTGAAAATCAATGCCTTTGCAACCACTACCGCCACCACGTCGGCGAAAATTGAAACTCAAACTGAAATAATGGATACTCTCGATTCCGTCTCGTCCGAAGATACTGATGACGCGGATGAAGAGCATACCTTCTCTCCACCGTCTGTAACTCTTCCTTCGACAGGAATTCTTAAGAAGTGAGCTCGTACGAGGGCGGGGCTGGAATAGGTCGGTTTGTAATGATTCAAAGGAGTTTCGAGCATTTTTGAGAGTTCAGATACGGGCGGTAGTACCGTACGAAAAACGTTTTGACTTTATGAAATATTTATGTACTATCCTACTGGATACCCTTGAACAAGGAGCCTCAAGTGGGCAAATCTTCTAGCAAACTCCTAAAGTTAGACGGAGCGTTTCAAATCAAACCCCTGAGAAAAAATTTCAGTTTCGAGAAATTCTTCAGTTCCACGGAAACACCTGGCCAGCTAAGGAATTGTGGCCTTTGCATTCATGGAGAAGAAATGCAGTGGCTTGTGGAGCATGCCAAGAAAACTCCTCCCCACAAACCAGCACTCGTTTTGCATCGTTACCTTCTTCTGAAACAATCGACAGACGGAGAGATACTCCGAGCATTACCTGAGTCGCGAGTGCTGTTTGGACCGTGGGAAGTTGCTGCTGCTATCAAACGGCACATGGAAAACAAAGTGGAACTGTTTTCCGAAGGAAGCTGGGATCTTTTCTATGGCGATGGCTTCATGGTCAGAACGTACTTTCATCATGGCCGTAAGGCAAGACGGATTTCAGGATGGTCGCCAAACATCGTGACATGGAATCCGGGAGTTCACATTTTGGTTGGTTCTCGCCCATAATACTTTCGTGTGTGCTGCATCAAAACAGACTAAGGACTTCGCCAATAAGCGAGGTCCTTCTTTTTAGAAACTGTATCCGAAAATCTCTATATCTTTCTTGAACCTTTCAGCGACTAGTTGTTTCGTGCGCTCGGTGTAAAAGGTCCGATAATCAGTAGTGGGACCAACATTCAGAATAGGGAGTTTTGTTTGAGGAAGATTCAGTGCGGTCGTGACTTTATCGAAGTCTTCTTGAAGTTGTTCGAAACGACCAACGAAATTAACGGCAAGCGTGCCGCTAGCGTCAGTGAAGTAATCGATTTGGTTTTTGGTAAAGCTTTTCTGGTAGATAAAGCCGTCTCTGTTTTCTGAAATGATGTCAGTGCAATTATCAAGGAATTCCTCAAAGGTTGAGGAATGTTCCTGTACATACTTCCACAAGCCATTATTGGGAGTCCACTGTCCTTTGCTGTTTTCTGGTTTTTGAGGTGGGTTAACTATCATTTGATACCAAGACACAAGTCGAGACCATGGGTTTCGTACAAACCCAAATGAATAATGCTGATCCCATACCCCTCTTCCAATTTTTGAGATTCCATCTATTGCGTATGCATGATTTGGCAAAAGCGTAATGCAGTCCTGCGCTTGGTCGCGAAGGTAGTTGGCAATACTGACGCCGCCTGTTTTTTGGTTATGAACAAAAATAAATTTCTTCTGTTCTGAGATAAGCATGCTTTACAACAGTATAGACTACGCAAACTCGCACGTTTCTATAAGACACCCGGCGGTACCGTACCGACTTTTGACGGGCGTCGGTACTGGTTCCTGGCGTCACAACCGTGTTGAGGGGACTCGACGTTCACCGAATTACCAAAACGTTGTATTTCCTCACTATTGCTCTGGGCTCCACTACGGGTGCAATTCTTGTCCCCCCTGTTCCTTCTTTTGTTCTTGAAAAATCACCCGAATGATGTCGTCGACAGGCATTTCATCTATCAAGATATCCTCGATAGGGAGATTAGAAGAAATTAGCTGTGCAGCAACTTTTTTGACGCTTTCTCGGGGTACCCGAATAGCCGCTCGGATGTTTTCATGCTCTTCCACAACACCAAAAGGTTCCAGCGCCGATTTTTCGATTGGGTCTTTCGATGTAATGCGAACTACCTTATCAGTTGCATACGTACTGATTAGTTTAGAAAGCTTTCCGTCGTAAATGATTTTTCCGAAATTGATAATGATGACTCTTTCGCAAAGCTCTTTAATGTCATCCATGTAGTGCGACGTTAGCATTATCGTGGTTTTCTTTGTGCGGTTGTATTTCTTTATGAAATCACGAATGTTTTTCTGAGCCACAACGTCAAGACCGATAGTTGGCTCATCCAGAAAAAGTACCTTCGGGTTGTGGAGAAGAGCGCCCACAAGCTCGCATTTCATTCGCTGCCCTAACGACAGCTTCTTCACCTGAACATCCAAGATCTCTCTAATGCCAAGCAAATCAACCAATTCATCAACCATTTGCTTAAAGTCGGAGTCAGGTATCTCATAAAACTCTTTGAACAATGCGAAGTTATCCATGGGTGTAAGGAGACGTGCAAGCTGATCTTTCTGACCCATCACAATACCGAACTGTTTCTTAAAGCTCTTCTGGCGGTCGGCTGGATTAAAACCGAGCACTCTCATTTGGCCTGAGGTTGGGTAAAGAATGCCTGACAGCATTTTTAGCGTGGTCGTCTTGCCTGCTCCATTTGGACCAAGGAACCCAACAATCTCGCCTTCTTCAATATCAAAAGAGATATCGTCAACTGCGTCGGTGTAGAGCATCTTACGGTGGAAAAATGCTTTGAGGGTACCGAGAAGCCCGGCTTGTTTTTTATAAAACTCGTATCTTTTCCCTAGATTTTTTACTTCAATAGCGCTCATAGATTTATGACCCAGAGGCCTCGTACCTTTTCAGTCCTTGCTTCCACACAACGTTCAAAATAACGGACAGAATGATTACCCAAAGTATTTGAATTCCAATTCCCATTAGGCCGGCATGCAAGTCAATTTTTTTGAGATAAAGCTGGGCTGGCATGAAAAATGAATAGGCGAACGGAAGATACGTACTTGCAACAGCAAGCGGCAACGGAAGCAAACTCAAGGGGAAATAGCCTCCGGAGAAAAATCTTTTTACGCGATCAACGGTAGTCTGTATTCCATCAACTTCATCGGTCCAAAAAGCAATCGAACCGATAAGAAATCCGATCAGCCACTCAGTAAGAAACGCCAGAATTATCATGACCACGATCAGGGCAAGATAAGCAGGCTCAGCATTAAGAACGAATTTATTTAGGAAGAAAAGGATAACGAGAAGTTGTGAACTGACTGAAACCACGAAGGCGAGGGCAGCTCTTCCGAGTTCATTAAAGAATATGAACCTTATGTAGTGGATAGGCTTCACCAAGAACATCGAAAGTCGCCCTTCATTGATATCTCGAGAAATATAGGCCGGCAGAAAGTTTCGTACGATAACTCCGCAAAAGTTACCGAAAAGCACGTAGGTGATCATTTCGTTCAAGGTGAAACCTTTTATGGTTCCTGCACCAGTGGCGTAAATCGTGGTCCACATAAGAATGAGGGCCAGAATTTCGGCTATTTCTCCCACCCGGTACATGATTACCGTAAAGCGGTAGTTGAGGTTCCGCATCCAAGCAGTTTTGATGATTACGAGTCCCTGCTTGAGATTCAGAGTCATAAGTTCCATAAATCCTAGCATTTACAGAAAGATATTCCCGTCCCCATACCAGGACCAGAATTTGGAACGGGCTTAAACGCTAGGTAGTTTCCGTTCAAGTCTCGCCCCCCTGCTCAAAATTGGGTCATTTTGAGTGTGATTCGAACACAAAAAGTAACTGAACACGAGAAAAGGAATTGCACCGAATATACGTTGGAAATGCTACGTAACAGAAAAAGCGCCTCTAGCATTTAGGCGCTTTTTCTAGTGATCGAGGGGGCCGGTACTGCACGCGTTTTGACGGGCGTCGATACTGGTTCCTGGCGTCACAACCGTGTTGCGGGGGCGCTTGGCCAAGCGCTCGTGATTCGCCATCGCTCATCACTCCGCTCGGCCCTGGCTCGGCGGTTTTCCGTGCTCGGAAAACAGCGCCGAAGCCGTGCAAGTCGGCACACAAGCTACGCTTGTTACCCCGTCAACGGCGCAAAATGAAAACCGCCTTTGGGCGGTTTTCATTTTGCTGGTTGCGGGGGGCCGACTTGCACGGCCATCTCGAGGTTATGAGCCTCGCGAATTACTATTACTCTACCCCGCTATATATTTCGTACTCTTTTAAGGTACGCCTCCGCTCGAGGTTTTGCAACTATCGCACACTCACCCTTTGCAGAAAATGAAGTTAAATCGCCCGGAATTCGCGGAAGACTGCCTCATACCGAGCGATCGTCCTCTGTGCGAGGGTTTGCGAGAGGTCAAATGCTGAGCCATCGTGGGCAATGCGATTACGCACCTTATGCGCTTCCCACGCATTATCTAAATTATCAAAATCAGACGGCTCAACCTGTTTCAGCTTATCGCCAATGCTTTCGCCTGAGTATCCCTGGCGCATCAGCATGTCATCGAGCATGATGTCCGCTTCAATAATCGCTTGGCGCCAATCGCTCACCGAACCGCTTTCCATGAGCGATTGAATGTGTTTCCAGCGCGGATTCTCCGTTTCAGCTTCTTCTGCAAGGTGAATCGCGCCATACTGTTCTTTTTCGCGTTGGCGCAACTCATACAGGCGCACCGTCGCGTACGTGATCACCAGAAGGCCAAGTATGGAGAGCGTGTAGCCGATCGCCGTAATCCGATTCCACCACGTGGTGGCAAGCATAGCGAGTGACCCTGAATCAAGGTGCAGTAAACGAAACCAAAGTTCGTAAAATTGGCGAAACCAGAATTCGACGTTTGCTTGAGTTGTAGTCGTGTGTGGTTGCATGGGGAGCGAATACTCCCATTCTAGCGCGAAGGTGCTAGGCGTACCGTACCTTCTCCACTGCCGCTCCTATAGCGAACAAACGCTCTTCCTGCTGATGCGGCGCCGTGAAATGCATACCGATAGGAAGCTGCTTCCCTCCTCGGGAAACCGTGCCCATGGGCACCGAAAGCGCTGGCATCCCAGTAAGGTTTGCGGTCACAGTAAACACATCTTCAAGATACATAGAGACAGGGTCGCTCTTTTCGCCGAATTTAAATGCGGGTGATGGCGTTGTCGGAAACGCGATCACATCTGCCTTAGCGAAAGCGGTCGTGTACTGCTCGCGCAGCAGTGCTCGCGCCGCATTTGCTTTGCGATAATACGCGTCGATATAGCCAGCTGAAAGTACGAAGGTGCCGAGCAAGACGCGGCGACGCGTCTCTGGACCAAATCCTTCTGTTCGTGAAAGAGTGTAGTCGTCGAGGAGCGTTTTGCCGCGTGCCGCGTGGCCGTAGCGAATACCATCGAGTCGTGCGAGGTTCGTTGATACTTCTGCCGGCATGACGACGTAATACGCAGGGAGCGCATACTCGCTTGCCGGAAGTGATACGTCGATAATCTCATGTCCGGTTGCTTTGAGTTTTTCGAGCGTTGCAGTAAATGTCTCAAGCAAATCTGCATCAACGCCTTTTTCAAGCAAATGATACGGAACGCCAATACGCATGCGTTCCCCAACCGCGGCCGTCGTGTAGAGCCCCTCTGGAATCGTTGTTGCGTCCATGGGATCGAGACCGCGAATTGCCTCATACAAAATACGTGCATCCTCGACTGTCTTGGTAAGCGGACCAATCTGATCAAGCGAGGAGCCCATAGCAATAAGTCCATAGCGAGATACGGTGCCGTAGGTGGGCTTGAGGCCCACCAATCCCGTATGCGCTCCTGGCTGGCGAATGGAGCCGCCCGTATCCGAACCAAGTGCTGCGAGCGCCAAATGCGCGGCGGCGGCGGCGGCTGAACCACCCGAAGAGCCGCCTGGTACGCGCGCCGTATCAATAGGATTTTTTGTCGTACCAAACGCCGAGTGCTCCGTAGAGCTTCCCATCGCAAATTCATCCATGTTGGTGCGACCCACAAAAAGCGCTCCCTGCGCTTTCAACTTTTTAGTGACTGTGGCGTCGTAAGACGCGCGGTAGTTTGAGAGCATTTTCGATGCGGCGCTGACGATCTTACCGTCGATCAAAATATTGTCCTTCATTGCAAGTGGTATACCGCACACAAGCGGAGCCGCATCACCTTCCGTATCAATACGCGCTTGTGCGGCAGCAATCGCCTCAGTATCGGCGTCAAACAGTTCGAGATATGCATTCAATTCTTCATTTCGTGCACGAGCTTCACTCGCGCATGCCTCGTACAGTTCCTTGACGGTTATTTCTTTTGCGCGAAGCGCGCGAGCTGCTTCAGCAATTGAAAACTCGTTTGGTTTCTTAGTCATGGCTGATGATCTGCTTCACCACGAGTGAATCTCCTTCTCGCGCAGGAAACGCTGACGCGAGCTTTTCAGTCCATGTGCCGGCGGGAGTCGGATTTTCATCCTCACGAAATACATTCCGCAGAGGCGGTTTGCTGTCCTTCAAGTCTTTCGGAAGCGCAAGCGAATCGAGCTGACCGACATACGCCAAAATAGCATCAAATTCAGCCGTAAATTTCGGCAACTCTTCCTCGGAGACTGTAATGCGCGCAAGCGCGCCAAGCTTCTTAACGTCGTCTGCGGTAGCCATGCGGCTACTCTACCACAGAGCAGTTTTGTGATGCAGGAAGGTAAAAATGCTATGCGGACAACCGCCTTAAGAACGCATCCTCATCTAGGATCGGTACGCCAAGTTTGCGCGCTTTATCGAGCTTGGAACCTGCTGCTTCACCAGCAACCACAAAGGCCGTTTTCGATGAAACTGATCCAGACGCTTTGCCACCCGCTTTGCGCACTCTCGCCTCTGCTTCTTCGCGCGAAAGCGTAGGAAGCGTACCGGTAATGACTACGGTTTTACCGGTGAGTGGCCCTCCTGTTGGGGCCGTTACTTTCTGTACCGTCAGGTGCTTTAAAAGTCGCTCAAGCGACGCGCAATTTGCCGCATCTGCAAACCACTGCGCTACTGCTTTTCCAATAATCGGACCCACGCCTTCAATCCGCGACAGCGCATCTGCACTCGCCTTTTGAAGCGATGCGATTGTTTTAAAGTTGGTCGCAAGCAGATATGCCGTCTCTTCACCCACGTGCGGTATGGAAAGCCCAATCAACAGACGATCAAGCGGAACTTTCTCAGCAACTTTGAGTCCGTCCAGTAAGTTCTGCGCTTTCAATTCCTCAAACCCTTCAAGCTGCAACAACTCATCTTTGGTAAGTTCAAAAAAATCTTCAAAATCAGAAACCAGTTTTTGTTCCATCAAGAGCTTCACGGTCTCACGCCCCAGACCATCGACGTCGAGCGCCGACTTCCCTGCAAAGTGGATGAGTTTGCGCGCCTGCTGATCAAACGAACCCGCTACTTTACAGCGGTGCGCCGCTTCTCCCGGAATGCGCTCGACTGCTCCACTACCGCCACACAAAGGCGAGTGTGTCGGGAAGTGCCACGATTTGGTGTTTTTGGGACGGAGCTCCGGAATAACCTGCACGATTTCAGGAATGATATCGCCCGCCTTTTGCAAAATGACCGTGTCGCCAATGCGAATATCTTTTTCTCTAATGAAATCTTCGTTGTGGAGCGTTGCGCGCGCAACGATCGTTCCTGCTACTGCAACCGGCCGCAAGTGCGCGACCGGAGTGAGTTTGCCCGTACGGCCCACCTGCAAGCTGATGTCTTCAAGAATCGTTTGCACCTGCTCCGGTGGAAATTTGTATGCAATCGCAAAACGCGGCGCTTTGCCCGTATATCCCAGCGCCTCCTGCTGCGCCCGTTCTTCGAGCTTTAGCACCACGCCATCCAACTGATAGTCCAACTTTTCACGACCCCCGCTCTGCCATTTCTGCCAATAGGTACATACCTCTTCAAGAGAATCTGCATGCGCATGATGTGACTCAACCGGAAAACCAAGCTCCTCAAGATACGAGAGTTCCCCGCTTTGCGTGTCCGGAAGCGTTTCAGACGTCGAGGCAAGGTCGTATATAAACGCGGCAAGCGGACGATGTGCTGCAATATTCGGATCAAGCTGGCGAATTGATCCTGCAGCAGCATTTCGTGGATTTGCGAATTCAGGTTCACCCTCCGCTTTTCGCAGTGCATTTAATTTCTTGAGTCCTGACCGAGTCAGATACACCTCCCCTTCGACGACACAGTCCACAGGACGCGAAAGCGTTTTGGGCACTTCGTGTATGGTACGCACGTTGTGGGTCACATCTTCACCCACTACTCCATCACCGCGTGTTGCGGCAATGATGAGTTTCCCTTTTTCGTACGTAAATACAATTTTGAGACCATCAATTTTAAGCTCTAGATCGTAGGTTGGGGACGCCTTGGACAAACCTGCAGCAGTAAGGCCGCGGCGAATACGCTCATCGAATGCGCGTATGTCGTCTTCGGTGAAAGCATCGTTAAACGACCACTGGGTAATGGTGTGTCGCACTTTTTTAAGTTCCGGAAGCGCTTCGCCGGCCACCACTTGCGTGGGTGAATCAGGGGTAATCAGCTCCGGATACTGCTCTTCAAGCTTCGCAAGCTCGTCTTTTAGAGAATCGAGTGCCTCAGGGGAAATGGGCGATTCATCAGCGACATGCTGGAGCGTACGGTATTTGGAGATCGTTTCGCGCAGTTTCTGCGCTCGTTCGGAGACCTTTTTCGATACTGCCATCTACACACTATAGCCAGCGCGGCACATTGTCGCAAAGCGCACGATCCTGACCGGCGACCTTAATAGGAGGCGTGGAGGCCGCGCACCACAATACGCGCATCCGTACTGCCAACGACGCTGCACGGCACATTGTAGCCGGTTGCGTAGAGATCCGTTGAACCAGAAGACTGTTTGTAAATCTTTATATCGGCACAGTGAGTGCCACCATCAAGGGACAGACGTTCTGTGTAGGTACGTAATGCTGAGGTGCAACTCCAGCCGCCTGGAATTGTCGCCACCACACCTTCACAAGAGATGGGAGGAGCACTGCACGCATTATCAAAACTAAACCAGGAATACCCATCTGTATTGATCATTTTCTGATCATAATTTAAGAGGCATTCGAGAGCGGCATCTGCTGCATAAAATGCATACTGCGATTCGACTGAGGACGAGGCGAGCAGTATTTGCTTATACCCGAGTGAGGCAA
>DATLDL010000019.1:0-6890 GCA_035525885.1 Minisyncoccota bacterium
GACTCTGCAGCAGGCCAGCTCCCTATTGATCTCCATCAGACTGCAAGCGAATTCGTGATTCGCGCGTTTGTGGCCGGCGTACGTCCCGACGAACTCTCGATCTCCATCAGTCGCGACATGGTTGAAATTGAGGGTTCTCGCATGGAGCGCGAACAAATCCCGGAAGTAGATTATTTTACCCGCGAACTGTTTTGGGGCTCCTTTGCGCGCGTGATTCAGCTTCCTGAAGAAGTAGATGTGGAGAACTCATCGGCAACTGCAAAAGACGGCTTGCTCGTCATCATTCTTCCGAAACTCGATAAGGCACGCCAGACCAAGCTCAAGGTGAAGGCGGGCTAGACTGGCTAGTCCAATGTTTTTTGCACCTGTTCTACGGGTGCTGTTATCTGCTCTAAGTTAAATCGAATGCGGCCGATTAAGTGGCCGTCGCCCGTCTCTACTTCCACTCGCCATTCTCCTGGGGCGGGGTTTGTTTTTATGGAGTAGCCACGGTAGCCGCCGTCACGCCCTCCATTAATCGGAAAAGACACGGTCGATTGTGTTACCCAGCTCTTTTGCGTCGGGTTATACCGCTGCCAACGGTGAACAATAGTCGTAGAGAGTTTCGTGGGCGCAAAAACGGCGCTATACGCATACAAAGACTCACCAGCAACGCTGTGTATGCTGGCGGGCTTACCGAATGAAACCTGCCAGGATTGTTTTTCTTCAGACGCCGCATAGGTGCTGCCTGTTCGAAGTACGCTGTGGTAAATGCCACCTGACTGGAGTGCAAGCGGGAGCGGCGGCAATATATGAGTAAAGTAGAAGACGTTAATCAGGACCAGAACCACAAAGGCGCCGAACCGGATGCGCCACACATCCATCAGAAACCGTTCGCGCCCGATGAATCGGAGAAAGCGCGTGAAAAAACCAAATACCACTACCGCAAGCGCACCGCTTGCAAGGAAGGTCCACATGCCGAGCGTGTGCGTATAAACCGGGAGCGTGAAAATCGCATATGAGTAGAGTGCAAAGAAGAAAAGCACGCTCGAAAGCACGAGCCGATCATGATACTTATGGAATAGCTCATTTCCCAGGAATACGAGGACGAGGAGCAGGAGAAATGGCCACGATGCTGCTACTACCGCACTGCGGCCATAGAAGATGAGGAACCCGCTCCAGAACCCGCCGAGCGCGAACTGGGTTGCAATTGGCAGTAGTGCACGAAAGCGAGAACGCGACTGCCCTTCTTGCGCTCTCGACTCAATAAAATGCAGGATGCTGATCGAGAAAAAGCAGGTCGTTGCATATCCCAGAAAAACAAGCTGCGTTGTCGGTAGGTCGACGCGCTCAAAGACAATGTTATCGACGATAAAGCCCGCCACCATAGCAAGCGCCGAGAGATGTCGCTCGTATCTATTTATCCAGGCAAAGAGTCGGGAGAACATGATTAGGTCAGTATAAAGCAAAACAGCCAGAGTTTATTCTGGCCGTTCTGTTGCACCAGCGCTTGGAGCAGGCCGTGTCACGAGTTGCTAAGCACATTGCTCCAAGTATTCGCAATGTACTAAGCACTCTCGATTCTTACAGAATCTGTACACCTTGTGGATACTTTAACTCGCTTCGCTCTTAAAGATATCTCACAAGGTCTTGCGACGTGCTCCCAGCACGTCTCACCCCCTCACTAACATAAATGTGCTTGGAGCCGGGCTCGAACCGGCGACCCCCGCCTCTTCAGGGCGATGCTCTACCAACTGAGCTATCCAAGCAGGAAACGAAGCTAGTGCTTCGTTTGGTACGAGTCTATCAGTTTTTGAATTTCCGCGAAAGATGGAAACCCGAAGACGCCAGGTTGGGTGGTAGTGGCGCTCCCTGGCGCAAATGCCTGGAATTTCTGGAAAATCGGGCCCAGGTATTGCTGATACAAATAGAGCGGGACGAGGATAAATCCCGCCCACAGGAGCACTTTCCAGATGAATCCGATCCACGCGCTCCGGCGCAATGCATGGAGCATGCGGTTGTTTTCGCGTGAGAGCGAAAGTGTTTCTTCAAGTAGTTTTTTCTCTTCCGGGGTCATATGTTTTATGTAGGTATTTCTTCTTCAATCACACATACATTTCCATCGCAGAACATGCCGCCGCAGTTTTCACATTCCATGGCAAAGATGGACACACGACCACTGCCAATAAGTGCAACCGCCAGAGATGCGGCAACGAGAAGCAGGTGGAACTCCTGACTACCGAGCCCTTGTGCAAAACCTCCCGTGAGAAAGATGGCCACAAACATTTGAATCGCAAAGATGATTCCAAAAAGACGGGTCGCAACACCAATAATAAGCGCAGCTCCACCAATAACTTCAAGAAGTGCAATGAACCACGCCACTCCTGCCGAAAGCCCCATGCTGCTAAACATACCGACGACTTTATCCATATCGCCAAGCTTCATAATGCCGTGATGGAGGAAGATGCCGCCTGTCACAAGGCGAAGCAGAAATAGGCCAAGAGATTCTCGATAAAGAAAACGGCTTACAGAGGTGGCAAGGTCAGTAAACATGCGTATTTGTTAGGTTTTATACCGTTTTAGTATAGCAGTAAGTGCTCGGTGAGAAGACTATTGACAAAACGTATTAAATGGTATATTATATAGGTTGGTTCAAGAACTGCCGGCATTTCGCCGGTTTTCGCGGTCTTTTCCAACACGAGGGAGATTCTCAATGCATATCCTGAAGTACGTTCTGGCCTTCATTGGCCTCTGCTTCGCTTCTGAGGTAATGGCAATCCCGCCACCGACCTGCGCCCTTTCGGCAAGTCCCGTCAGCATCGCCTATGGCGATAGCATGGTACTGTCATGGACGACCAGCAACGCCACGAGCGCTGCGATCGACAACGGCATTGGTCCCGTAACCCCTGTCGCAAGCGGCTCGAGGAACGTCATTCCTATGGAAACGACGACCTATACCATGACGACGACTGGTTCAGGCGGTTCGGACACATGTCGTACGACAGTCGTCGTTGGCGAAGTCACGCCGATTCCGGATCCGACAACGGGATTGATCGTCTCGACGACCCTGAAAGGCACGAGCATTGGCCTTACGACGCAGGTGAATACGGACGATACGTTCCGTGTCACTGAAAAGCCGTACCAAGTGCTCGACCTCAAGCGACTCGACCGGAGCGTCGATGGCGTGACGATCAGCATCATGGAAGATCTCGACGCCGACGGCGACTCGACGTTCACGGAAGAAGATGTCACCGGCGTCGGCTACCGCGTCAACGAAGAACTGGAGGATTTCTTCCACTTCAACGAAGGCGCGCGATTCGGGGTACAGGCCACTGCCTACAACGATGTGAACGAGGGCGAGCCCGCTTACGGAAGCTTGAGGAGGGGGCGTCTGACTCTCCGAGTCAAACTTCCGACCGGTAACGGCGTCTACCACATTGCGCTTCGCGCATTCGTGGACACACGGAAAGTGACCGCGCAGCAGGGGTACTACATCCCCTTCCGCTTCATTACTACCGACGTGAAAGCGACGTCTTCCAGCAACCCGTCAGCATCGTTCTACGTGCAGAAGAATCTCAACCATCGACCCGAGGTCGGCAACATGTCGCGATGGGGCTACTGCTGCGGCAAGGGCTAAGGTCACCTCATCTGTACATTCTGGTCCCGGCGACGAAAGTTGCCGGGGCTTTTTCTTTTATTTTCAATACAACCCAGTTCTTGACAAGTACCCTATAGTTGATGCATTATATAGCTTGGTTCAAGGACCGGCATTCCGCCGGATCTCGTGATCTTTCACAAGGAGAAATTCTCATGCGCATCCTGCGCGCGCTGTTTACCCCACTGTTCGTGCTGTGCATCCTCTTCGTCTCTTCGACGGCCATGGCTGCTCCGGCGATCACCATCTCGGCCGACGACCGAATCGTCGGCCAGTACAAGGTCTTCGCGTCGGAGCGTGAGACGGGCTCGGGTGATGTCTACCAGATGCTCCGGGTGACTCGCACGGATCCGTCCGTCGACACCCTGATCCTAGTCGGGATGAGCGACCTCAACCTCGACAAGACGCTCGGAAACGCGACGGAGAACATGACCGGCGTCGGTCCCATCGACGAAATGCTGGGCTACTTTTTCGAGGAGAACGAGGGCGCGAAGTTCGGCATTTCGGCGGCGACGTACACCACGTCCGCAACCGAAGCGGCGAACAGCAAAGCGCTGTTCAACAACGGCAGGTTCCGACTCAAGGTCACCCTGCCCGCCGGCACCGCACCGATCCATATCGCCCTGCGCGCGTTTGCGTCGACGAAGGACGTGGCTACCCAGAACAGCTACTTCCTGCCCTACCGCTTCGTGATCACGCGCGTGATCGCGAAGTCCTCAACGTCTCCGGACATGACGTACGTGACCAACGGAGGTAGACGTGTCGAACGCCCCGAGATCGGCATCCTCGAGAGGGTCGTGAACGGCATGCGGTCGTCTGAGGCCCTCAAGTCGGGCCTCGCGCTCCCTACGAAGTAAGTTCCTTCTTCCTCTATGCTCCGGCACCTCGTGTGTCGGAGTTTTTCTTTTGTGCCCTTGGACGGAATTGAACCCACCTCTGCCACACATCATTTTCTGCTGAAAATGTGTGCGGCCCCGCCTCGCGCCGTCGCGCTCCGGCTGCATACTGCTTTGCAGTATGCCCCCACGGACGGGATTTATACTTTGGTGCCACCAGCAGAAATCGAATCTGCATTTGCTCGTTAGGAGTGAGCCGTTCTATCCATTGAACTATGGCGGCGGAACAGCATGAGCGTAGCACAAACCCCGCATCGGCAAAGCCGATGCGGGGTTTCAACGCTGCCCTGTTAAATTGCAATACCGAGCGTAGACGCGATCTTCTCTTTATCAAATCCAATGATCATTTCATCGCCGATGAAAATGACCGGCACGCCCATCTGCCCTGACTTCTGAATCATTTCTTGGCGCTTCGTAAGGTCATGCGCGACATCGTAATCGGTGTAGCCGATACCTTTCTCCGTAAGAAAATCCTTCGTCATGTGGCAGAAGTGGCAGGTTGGTGTGCTGTAAATGGTGATCTTTTTATCCATGGTGGTTCTTTAATATTGGGAAATTATATCATGTCCAGTTATCCACAGAAGAGGTGCGGAATGCGAGAATCGGTCAAGCGCTCATTTCGTCGCCGTCGCTCCTCATTCCGCCTGACCACGCTCGTGCGGACCAATTCCGCGGAATTGGTATGCCGCACTCACCTTCGATTCCCGCATTCACGCCACTACAACTCGCTGCGCGAGTTTACATGTGCGGAACGCGAGAATCGAACTCGCGCCCGTTGCTTGGGAAATGAAATTGGGACGGGACCCAATTTCATCGGTACAGAAATCCTGTGTGCGAGATACGAGAATCGAACTCGTGCCTCAACCTTGGGAAGGTCGCGTCCTGCCATTAAACCAATCCCGCACACAGGATTTCTGACCGGTTCTACCACTAAACCAATTCCGCATTTAGAACCAATTGAGCACTGTTTGCCACCAGGACAACGGCGGCGTGGTCGTCGCCTCGACTTGCGGCACGAGTACGATAACCTCTTCCCCGGGCTTTGCAACACCAAACGACTCGCGTATGGCCGCCTCTTGGCCACGAGGCGTTGAAAGCTCCTTCAAATCTGCCTCAAGCACAACGCGACGTGCCTCAAGCGCGTCATACTGATCCTTCACCTCGCGCTCCTGACGAAGAGCAATACTCACCTTTCCCGAGAGACCCCAAATGAGGTATACGAGCCACCCCATGATAAGCAGGAGGAGTCCGATCCAAAGGCCTTGTCGCCACTGATTCGCGCGCATGCTCCTAATTATACGTTACGTTTCAAGGTGGTAGGTTTGCAGATTTTAGAGACTCTCGGAGCCGGAGCAGCACGGCAATTGCAGCGCCGTAGGGCAGTTGCGCTGCAATTTGCGACGGCGAGAGTGAGTGCGTTTCCCGCAGGGGCAAACGACGCGTGCTCTAAAATCTGCAAACGTACCACTGCCTACTTAGCGGTCCGAATCCTGCACCATTTTCATAAACACCTCTTCCGGAATATGCACCTTTCCAGTGCCGTGTTCGAGCAGTTTCTTTTTACCTCGCTTTTGCTTCTGCAGCAGTTTCATTTTGCGCGACACATCGCCGCCATAGAGATATCCCGTTACATCTTTTCGCATTGCCGAAAGCGAGCGCGACGCAATGATTCGTCCTTCGGCCTGCGCCTGTATTTTGGTTACAAACAATTGTTTTGGTAAAATGGAATGCAGCTTCTCAACCATGTATTCAGCTTCATCTCGTATGCGACGGCGTGCAATGACACGCGCAAACGCGGGTACTGGTTCTTCAGCGACTAACACATCAAGGCGTACCACATCTGCAACACGCTCATCAAGAAATTCATACGACAAACTTGCGTAGCCCGAGGAGACGTTTTTCAGCTTATCGAAGAAACCGCGCATGAGTTCGCGAAGCGGCATCTCCACAATCATTTCAACACGCCCATCGGCATACGCTTCCGTGGTTTTGGTATCTGCTTCGTGATCGTAGAGCATTTGCACAAGTGCACTCACCGTTTCAGGCGGCGTAATGATAATCACTTTGACCCAGGGCTCACGAATTTCCGCAATGTCACCGTGTTCCGGAAAACGAGAAGGGGTATAGAACGTTTCGGTCTTTCCGTTCGTGGTAGTCACGGTGTAGGAGATCGTTGGGATAGTCACAATGAGCGATAGATCAAATTCACGGCGAAGACGCTCGGTAATAATTTCCAGATGCAGCAACCCCAGAAACCCGCAGCGGAACCCGCGCCCCAATACTCCGGACGATTCCTCCTCAAATGAGAGCGATGAGTCCGATAAGCGCAGCCGTTCGAGCGCCTGACGCAATATAGGCAA
>DATLDL010000033.1:0-6301 GCA_035525885.1 Minisyncoccota bacterium
GTCGTCGAACTTTCTCACCACTTCTCAAGCTCCCAACTATCCTACACGGTCCATATTGTGAATGAACGTAACGAAGTACGGAATCGAACCGTTCCCCAGTCAGAGGCCTCTAGCAAGGCTGGCACTGTGTGCGCCGTCGCATCTTCGCCGCAGCAGTCCATAAAAGATCATACTTAAGAAAGTAAACCTGTCAAACAAAAACGGGACGGTCGTGAGACAGTCCCGTTTTGCTAAAACAACATTCAGTCAAAGCCAAGTCGTCGCTTGAGTTCCGGATCAAGTACGACTTTGAACTTCACGACCCACTCCTTTGAGGTGCCTCTGATGGCGAACAGATCGAGCGCGCCGTGACTGCTCGTAAACGGCATGGGCAACCAGTCACGAAGACCGAGTGCCGAGCATGCGTTTATGAGCCGATTGTCGCCGCTCACCGCATTCATCTCAAAGACTCTCTTTTGCTCAATGTCAGGGCCGATCATGGTTGAGGGTTTGTAATCACCCCCACACCGATCGTATCCCCACGTGAGCGATTCGGCATATGCGACCTCGCACATGCCGGCCATGGCAACGAACAACATACAACTTAAGATCGCACGCATTGATTTCTCCACAGACGGCATCCTTGCCCGCGGAATTCCTACGCCCTTTTATATTTTACCGCTTTTAGCATCGGAAAGGAGAGTTATGTGCATAACTAACGTAGAGAGAAAACAAGTTCGAGACCGCAGCTTTCCTATCAGGAAGTATTGACATATTTAGTATATACTGTATTATATACTCCAGAGTTCATAAACCACTGGAGGTTCAAATTATGACCGCAATTGCGTACATGATGCTTTCGGTTCTGGCCGCAGTCCTCTGCATTTTTACGGCATATGCTGCCGGCCATAAGGGGGCGGGCGAGAGACGCAAGAACTTCGTCTACCGCACATCGCTTACAGAGGTGCAGCTTTTCGGGACGGCCCTCTTCTCGATGATTGCCGCCCTGATCTGTGCAGGGATCGCCGGCCACTACCTGGTTTCGGCTTTCATGCGCTAAAACCTGCAAACAGGCCCGCACGGATAACACCGGCGGGCCTGAACTTTTTATCGCATCCTATTGCTTTTTTAGCTTAAAACCTGTACATTCTGGGGACTATGGAAGTAGCGGTTATCAAAACCGGCGGAAAGCAGTATGTCGTCTCTAAGGGCGACACGCTTTTTATTGAGAAATTGCCGGGTGATTTGAAGGATGGCGACACGGTTGTTTTTAACGAGGTACTCCTCGTCGACAATGGCTCCGATACCACCATAGGTACTCCGACGATTTCGGGAGCAGAAGTAAAGGCTACCGTCGTAGCCGCAGGTAAGGCACCTAAGATTGATGTGGTGAAATACAAGGCAAAGAGCCGCTACTACAAGCGTCGTGGCCACCGCCAGCCGTACCTCAAGGTCAAAATCGACTCAATTTCCTAAGAGTCAGTCAGACTTTTAATACTTCTCTCAAACCGTCTATTCGGTTTCGTTTTGTATTTTCTAAAAACTAAAAACTCTTAACTTAAACAATATATGCAGCAAGGACGTTGGATTCATCAGGGAATTGGAGGGTCGGGTAGTGGTGGGCAATCGCGTGGGGGCGAGAGTAGTTTTCGTAGTGGCCCAGCACGACCAAGTCGTGGCGGCGGTTCACGTTTTGGCGGCCCTTCGACGGGCTCAGGACGTGGGCGAAGTGGCGGTGGGTATCCAAGCCGTGGTGGCTATGGAGGGGGACGTGGAGGATACGGCGGAGGGCGCGGAGGCGGTCGTGGTGGAGGCCGTGGCCAAGTTGGCTCATTTGGCCGCACTGCAGCAGATCTCGCACGCCTTATCAACAAAGCGGAAATCACTGAAATTGCGGAGCACTTCATTCCAGAGCATAAATTTAATGATTTCCAGATTGAAGAGAGTCTAAAAAAGAACGTCACCGCAAAGGGGTACGAACTTCCAACTCCCATTCAAGATAAAACTATCCCGCACATTCTCCACGGAGAAGATGTGGTAGGTCTTGCAGAAACGGGTACGGGCAAGACAGCTGCATTTCTTATTCCACTCATCAACAAGGTGATCACGGTAAAAGATGAGCGCGTGCTTATCATGGCGCCAACGCGCGAACTTGCCGTACAGATTGAACGCGAACTTGCGGGCTTTGCAAAAGGCCTTGGCTTCCGCGGCATGGTTGCAGTGGGTGGTGCAAACATTGGCCCCCAGATTTCTCAGCTTCGTTACAATCCTGCATTCGTCATTGGTACGCCAGGACGCTTGAAGGACCTTATGGAGCGCCGCGCACTCGACCTCTCTGACTTCGGAAGTGTCGTGCTTGACGAAGCAGATCGCATGCTCGACATGGGCTTTATCGACGATATGCGCTTCATTCTCGCGAAAATGCGTGCTGAGCGTCACACGCTCTTCTTCTCGGCAACCATGTCGAAAGACATTGAGCGCCTCATTGGAGACTTCCTTAAGAATCCCGTACGTATCTCAGTGAAGACACGTGACACTTCGAAGAACGTTGATCAAGACGTGGTTCGCATCCAGCGTGGTCAGGACAAGCTTGAGGTACTCGCCGAACTTCTTAAGAAGCCGGGCTTTGACAAGGTGCTCGTCTTCGGACGCACCAAACATGGTGTTGAGAAGCTTGCGAAGTCACTCTCGCGCATGCACATTCACGCAGAGTCTATTCACGGCAATAAGACTCACAGTGCACGTATGCGCGCACTGACGGCCTTCAAGACCGGTCAGGTGCAGGCACTGGTTGCAACGGACGTTGCAGCACGCGGTCTTGATATTCCTGCCGTCTCGCACGTGATCAACTTCGATCTCCCTTCAACGTACGAAGATTATGTACACCGAATTGGCCGTACCGGCCGCGCGAGCGCGAAGGGAATGGCTCTTACATTCGTTGAGGAGCGTTAAGAGGCCGTGCTACCTTAAATACAGGCTCTGTACGAGGCCTGGCTACTACTAACCAGCAAGTGGTTGGTGAGGATTACACATAACCTTGTAAATTTCGGATACCTCCCGAATTGAGTGAGAGGCCGAGGTGTAAATCACGCTCGGACGAATAACTTCAGGCAACTGAAACCTACTGACCACTCAAAAACCCACCATTACCGGTGGGTTTTTCTTTATGCATCCTTACGATTTGAGAGGGCAGCGCGCAGGGTTTCTGCGTCGGAATATTCGAGTTCAGAACCTGTGGCAAGGCCGCGGCCAAGAATTGAAGTACGCACCTTGTCACGATAGGGAAGCAGAAGTTCGCGTACATGATCCGCCGTGTGTTCGCCCTCGCTTGTTGCGGAGAGTGCAAGCACGATTTCTTTGAGGCCGTTTTTAAAGCGCTTTTCAACGGCGCGTAAGAGTTCTTTTTCCCGTATGGCGCCTTTGCCTGAAAGGGTCAGCACACCGCCGAGCACAAAGTAACGGCCTTTGTAGGTGCCTGCGCGCTCCACTGCGGCAAGGTCCTGATCTTTTTCTACTACCATAAGTTCCGCATCAGTACGCGATTTATCAGCGCAATAATTACATACAGGACCAGAGCCAGTGGCAAAGCGCAGACACTCGGGGCATTGATGAACCTCTTTTCCGATTACGCCAATAAGTTCAGACAGCTTGAGTCGTTCGGTACTAGGAATGGCGAGCAAGTGGAATACGAATCGTTTCGCTTGGCGCGGGCCAATGCCAGGGAAACGAGCGAATGCTTGCGCGAGTTCTTCAATACGATCCATCCCGTTAGAAATAGGACGCGGACGAGCCATGAGGCGCGTTGTACCCTATCCAGTTAATGTTAGTAATGTCGACCGACATGTGAGGATCATTATAGCGTCCGCGATTTCTAACGGGATCCATGACTAAAATTCTTGCGCCAACTCACCGTAGCCGGATTTATCGACGGGCATGAAAGTCGCACGCTTTTCGTCGAAGAAGAGTTCGACTCGACCGGTTGGGCCGTTGCGGTGTTTTTCAATCAAGATTTCAGCAACGCCGGGTTTATCACTATCCTTATTTATTTTATCTTCGCGGTGAATGAACATCACCACGTCTGCGTCTTGTTCAATAGATCCGGAGTCGCGCAGGTCTGAAAGGCGGGGCTTGCCACCGCGCTGTTCAACGGCGCGCGAAAGCTGAGAAAGGGCAATAACCGGCACCTCAAGCTCGCGCGCGAGTCCTTTGAGTGAGCGTGAAATTTCCGTCACCTGCTGCACCATTGAGTCAGATGCCTTGGTTGAGGTGGGTGCCATGAGCTGCAGATAGTCGACCACTAGGAGGCCAATGCCACGCTCACGTTTGAGACGGCGTGCCACGGCTCGCATGGCAAGAATGTTATTGCCCGGTTTGTCGTCAATGAAAATAGGCGCCTTTGAAAGTGTCTCGAGCGCGTCACGGATCTTGCTGAAATCATCCTCATCTTTAATGGCACCCGTCCGTATTTTCCAAGCATTCACGTATGACTCAGACGCGAGCATACGGTCAACGAGCTGTTCCGAGCTCATTTCGAGAGAAAAAATACCCACCGGAACGTTATGGCGCACCGCAGCGTTGCGGGCGATATCGAGCGCGAGTGAGGTCTTACCCATCGATGGGCGAGCGGCGAGAATGACCAGGTCAGAGGGGTGAAACCCAGAAAGCAGGTTATCAAGGTCCGGGAAGCCGGAAGGAATACCGCGAATGCCGTCTTCGCGCTTTGAAAGTGCCTCAAGGCGTTCCCAGGCATCGTGCACTTTGTCGCCAATAGCTACGAATTTGTGTCCCGCAGACGCATCGCCAATTGCGTAGATTTTTTTCTCTGCTTCATCGAGCACTTCGGGGGTGTCGCGCGCCTCGTCATATGCCGCTTCAGTAATTTCATACGACGCGTCAATGAGCGCGCGCATAAGGTGTTTGCGTGAGACGAGATCGGCGTAGTGCGCGTAGTTGCCGGGCGCTGGAGCTGACCCGGCGAGTTCCGCTAAGTACGCGCGTCCACCCGCACGCTCCAAGAGCCCCTGATTCTCAAGACGTTCGGAGAGTGTGAGCTGGTCTATCGGTTCGCCTCGATCAGAGAGTTCACGCATTGCCGCAAAAATCAGGCGATGCTTTTCTGCATAAAAAGAATCCGGTTTAATGAGATCAGAAACATCGTGGAGCGCGTCGGGCTTCAAGAGAAGGGCGCCCAGAAGCGCGCGCTCAGACTCAACACTTTGCGGGGGAACACGATCGCTTGCCATGCACTGATTTTCGCTTGCTAGCCCCTCCGGGTCAACACGGGACCTTCCGCCCCATCTTCCACACGATATCCACTGTTTTCTATTGCACCACGAATGGTGTCTGCAGTCTTAAAGTCTTTCGCTGCACGCGCCTTTTCACGCTGCGTAAGCAGTTCGGCGACTTCTTTTGGAATGTCGCTTTTAGCAAGGCCAATCATTTCCTCTGGACGATGTACGAGCGAAAGGCCAAGAAGGGAATCAGCTCGTTCAATAAGCGCCCATTTTTGCTGTGCCGTGTATTCCTCGCTTTTGAGGGATTCCCACAATGTGCCGAGCGCTTGGGGGGTCGCCAGGTCGTCGCGTACGTGAATAACGAATCGGTCCAACGCTTCAGAAGGAGATCCGCGGCGTTTCGATTCTTCTGCAATTTCCGCTGCGGCGCGCCACAGGCGTGTGAGCGCCCCGTTCGCAGCTTCAATGGCTGGCCACGAAAACGATAATGGCGTGCGGTAATGCGCTTGCAAAAAGAAATACCGAAGCGCGAGCGGGTTAAACCCATGCTCGACCACATCTGACAAATACGCCACGTTACCAACCGATTTCGCAATTTTCTCGCCGTTCATGGTGAGAAAGGCGTTGTGCATCCAGTAATGCACGAACGTGCGTCCGCTTGCAGCTTCCGATTGCGCAATTTCATTGTTGTGGTGCACGGCAATGTGGTCTTCGCCACCGGTATGGATATCAATTTCAGAACCGAGCAGCGTGCGGCTCATGGCCGAGCATTCAATGTGCCAGCCAGGATTCCCACGGCCCCACGGGGAGTCCCATTGTTGGAGGTCTTTTGGTTTTGCGGCGCGCCAGAGCCAGAAGTCATACGGACTCTTCTTCTCGCGATCTTCTTCAATTCTTGCGCCGACTTTTTGAGCAGAAACATCAATGTGACCGAGCTTGCCGTAGGCAGGGAAGCGGGCGGTATCGAAGGCAAGTCCGTGCGAAATGCGGTAGGCGAACCCTTTTTCTTCGAGCGTTTTTGCAAGTGCAATCTGCTCTTTTATATAGTCGGTCGCGCGCGGGAATTGAATCTGGTCTATATCAAGGTT
>DATLDL010000011.1:0-28680 GCA_035525885.1 Minisyncoccota bacterium
GCAGGAAACCTTGATGAAGGCGATACACTTCTTGCAAGCGTCACCTCAACAAACCGAGATTACATCGATGTTGAAAACACAGAGAATGATCAGCTCTCTGACTCGTCAGAGAAGTCTGGTACGGCTGTCGGTGAAGCACAGGAATTCCGCACAAACGGAATCTCCCTCGCGCTTGTCGGTACTCCAACCGCGGTCTCAAACAACAACGACGCGGCTGACACCGGAACGTTCGTCATCAAGTTCAAGGTGAACGCATTCGGCGACACGGTCTACATTGCTTCTCTCGCATCAGCTGCTGTGACCTACACAGTTGATCGCGCAGGTACTGCAACGACCGCAACGACTATCTCTGGAACCCTCGTCAACATTACTGACGCTGATCTTACAGCGGTTGGTAACTCTATGATTGAGGAAGGTCAGAGTGAGACGTTCGAGCTCACCGTCACGGTACCAAACGGTGCAGGCGGCGCAGCTGGTCAGTTCCGTGCCGTCCTCACGGGCGTCAAGTGGGACACGAATGATGACACTACGCCATCAAACACCTACACCTCAAACCTCGATAGCTTCAAGACACCGTACGTCTTCTTGGACGCTGCTTAAGCAATCTTGGTTGAGTTAGCGAAAGCTCCGGCTAGAAAATTGGTCTAGCACACAAAACCGCCCCGCAAGGGGCGGTTTTGTTATTTCTATACACGCCGTATACTTTACCTATGCATATAGACACGAAACATTCTTGGTTCTTGAAGTCGACTGAGTATCTGTTCTATCTCTTTTTTGCCTTGTTTCCCTTTATTACTTCCAATTCATTTTTGTATGGGGGCACGTCCATTCGCGCGCTCGCAGTCATTTTCTTCATTGGCGTCGTGGGTATTGCGTTTGCGTGTTGTCTTTTTAAAAAAGACAGCTCAGTTGCGCTCGTACGATCACCCCTGTTTCTTGCGCTCGCACTGTATCTGGGATCTCTGTGCGTTTCCGGTCTGCATGGCTTGAGTCCGTACACCACGTTCTGGTCGGTCGCCACCCGCATGACGGGCATTTGGTATTTTCTTGCGCTCGGCGTATTCATGCTTTTGCTTTGGCCAATCATTGCTGATGAAAAGAAACAACACCAACTCATACGCACGATCGTTTTTTCAACGGCGCTATATTCAGTGTTAGATCTGCTCAGTCCGGACGGGCTCGGGTTGCTGTTCGCGAGCGTTCCGAGTGATGCGTTTACGCTTGGCAACTCATCTTTCGCCGCGATGTATATCTTCGGCGCTTTTCTCTTGTCTCTGTATTACCTCATGCAGTCTGAAACAAAAAAATGGTGGATGTATGTCCTTCCGCTCCTCTTAGTACTCAATCCGAACCTGCTCAATAAACAGGTGTGGTACGGGAATTTTTCGAATGGCATCATCGGAGAGGCGCGCGCAACGGCGTACGTTGTCATATTGTCCCTGCTCGCTCTCGGTGGATTGTGGATTATTTCAAAGATAAAAGACGTGCGGACACGCACCCATACCAGCTATGCGCTTTTTGGCGTTTCCGTAGTGCTGCTCATATGCGGTGCATTTTCTCTCCTGTCTCCGCATGGATACCTACGGACAGTGTATTTGAGCAGTGGTACTGCTGCGCGACCGCTCGTCTGGGAAATTTCGGAGAAAGCAATCGGCCAGCGGCCGTTCCTGGGGTGGGGCGCAGACAACTTTGAACGTGTTTTTGAACAAAACTATGACAACCGGCTACTGCAAGATGAGTATGGTAATGAAGCGTGGTTTGATCGGGCGCACAACGTATTTATCGATCAGCTGGTAGATAACGGCATTGTCGGGCTACTCCTGTATTTCGGGGTGTATCTCGTGACGAGTTTTGCTTTACTTCTCGTCATGCTCCAATCGTCTTTTAAAAAAGACCGCCTACTTGCGGCGGTAGTATTGGTTTATTTCGCTCTGCACATCGTCGAGCTGCAAACGGCGTTCGATACGTCTATCTCGTATCCCATGCTCGCTTTCATGTTTGTATCGGCGGCCGTTCTGTTCCAGAGAATGCGCGCTACGCCAGAACGAAAACTTATCCTGGCACTACCACTGAGCGCACGGTATGGAATAGGGGCACTCCTCCTCGGCGCACTTTCGTGGTCGCTGATGGTTGGCGCTTTCCCATTTACAAGCGCACAAATAGCCAATGGCAAAATCCGTCAGGCAGGTTCGACCGAAAAAAGGATTCCGCTGTATACGACGCTGTTCTCCTCAAAGATCGATGAACAGGCGTTTTTGTGGAGAACGGTTACCGACTTTGAGCGGGGAATTGCGGAGGATCCGAAGGTGCTTGAAAATCCTACAAAAGTGGCTGGCCTCACCAAAGAAATGAGCATATATGAAACGTACTATCGTGACTACGTGCACAAGAATCCGCTCAACTTCCGAGCGCACTTAAATCTTGCCGACACGCTCATCTACCAGATGCTTTTTGGAGTCAATAAGCTCGCAGAAGCGCAAACGGTCCTTGATGCGGCGATTGCGCTCGTGCCGCAGAGCCCGCAACCGTACTGGATGAAGGCCGTCGCGTACGTATATATGAAAAAATTCGACCTCGCTAAGGAATATGCAAAAAAGGGACTCGACCTCAACCCGAAGATAAAACAGAGTCAGGAAGTGGTGAAGTATGTCGATACGTCGATCAAGACGTTTCCCAACCTCGATCTCTTCTTCTTTAAGCAGATATAACGCGCTACACTATAGGGAATGGCTACCATACTCAAACGACAAGAGAAGACCGGGGACGATGATCATCGCGCCCTCCCGTTTTTCGTTGAGTTTGTGAAGTTCTCTGCGAGCTTTGCGGCACTGATTGCGGTCGCGCTCATCACGCTGCGGTTTGCAAGTGCAGCACAATAAAATAAGCCGCCTTCCTGAAGGGAAGGCGGCTTTGATTAGTGACACGAGGGTTCCTGGAGAAACAGATTACCCGCCTCGTCGAGTGAACAGCCGGCGAGACATGCGGCGATCTCGGACGAAACTGGAAAGTACAGAGTAATTTTTTTCCCGCCGATATACCGCTGCTCTTTCCTGAGCACGGAAGCGGTCACCAGTTTTTCGAACGCGTCCTGGTATTGAGCCAGACATTCAATACCGGCGCTGTCCATGAGACCAACGGTGACGAGCTCGACGCTAAAACCATGCGTGTCGCTCACGCCAGTCGCTACTTTTTTCAAAATGGCATTCAGGCCATACATGGGTGGCTCCAAGATCTAGTTCGAATTTCATTATACCACATATTTAAAATTTGCAACAGTAATATTGCCTTTTTAGGTCTCCTCGGCTATAGTCGCCTCTGTACGGACCGAAGACCGCAGGTGGCCCTATGGCCTTAATCTCCTGCGCAGGGACGATAGGGAGGCGCTCTGCGCTTACCGGTCGATATCTCTCCTCTACGGTCTCGCCATGCGAGACCTTGTTCGTTCCCGTACAACATATCTATGGCAATTACCAAAGCAAAAAAGGGCGAAATTATCGCGAAGCTGACAGATGCATTTAAAGATGCGACGTCGCTCGTGTTTGTGCAGTTCAACAAGCTCACGGTGAAAGATGCGTCCGAGCTTCGAAAAAGTCTTCGCCAGGATGGCATTGGCTATATCGTTGCAAAAAAGACCCTCATTCGCCGCGCACTTCAGGCGCAGGGATATACCGGCGAAGTACCGGAACTTCCGGGTGAAATCGCGGTCGCCTGGGGCACGGCAGATGCCAGTGCTCCTGCACGCGGCGTGTACACCTATGTAAAGAAACTCAAGGAAGTGCTGTCTATTGTGGGCGGTGTTTTCGAAGGGGCCTTTGCAGATGCGAAGAAAATGAAAGAAATTGCAACCATTCCTCCTATGCAGGTGCTTCGGGGCATGTTCGCAAATGTTATTAACTCACCGCGTGCTCGCTTTGCGATTGCGCTTGGTGAAGTAGCTAAACTTAAAAAGTAATTATGAATCAAGAACAACTCATTGATGCAGTTGAGAAGATGACCGTGCTTGAACTCAACACGCTTATCAAAGCGATTGAGGAAAAGTGGGGCGTTTCGGCAACGGCAGTCGCAGCTGCAGGACCGGCAGCGGGAGCTCCTGCTGAGGAGGCAAAGTCTACTGCAGACGTAGAACTTACGGATGCGGGCGGCAATAAGATCGCGGTCATCAAGGCCGTGAAAGAAGCCCTCGCGCTCGGTCTCAAGGAAGCGAAGGATCTTGTTGATGGCGCACCTTCTATGCTCAAGCAGGGCATGAAGAAGGAGGATGCCGACGCTCTCAAGAAGAAACTTGAGGAAGCGGGTGCAAAGGTTACTCTCAAGTAAGTAAGTGAGTGAAACAAGAAAGTTCGCTTTCTTGTTTCCGAACGCACGCAGAGAGAAATCCTACTTACGCTCAAGTAACCTTTGAGCCGGAGGCGCGTAGGCGCCGAGGCGGGGTCGCGCAAAATCCCAGCAGGGATTTATGCGTGACAAGGTAACTCTTAAATAAGGTTTCTCTTGCAAATACACGCCCTGGCTTACGGCCAGGGCGTGTATTTGCGTTTGGTAAGAGGCATCGGTACACTGCCTGCATTCATGGACCCGCTTGCTCGCCTTCTTGGCTCTCCCGCTCGGCTGAAAGTTCTCCGCCTTTTTATCTTTAATCAAGATTCTCTCTTTACCCTTGAAGACGTTGTAGCTCGCGCAAAACTCACGCGGGAGGCAGGACGCAAAGAGCTCGCCGCGTTACTTGCTGCAGGAGTCATAAAGCGCCGATCGGGGAAGGGCGGCGTGCCGGTGTACTCTACGGACACTACGTTTGAACACCTTGGCGCACTCGATGCTTTTATCCGCCAAACATGCATCCTTCGTCCAGAAGATATTCTGAATGCGCTTAAAAAAGCTGGCACCCTGAAGTTGGTCGTTCTCTCCGGTACGTTTACGGGTACGGTTGAATCTCAAATAGATTTACTCGTGGTGGGTGATGCGCTTGAGGAAAAGGGAGTTGAGCGAGTCATCTCCATTCTGGAAGCGGAATTGGGCCGTGAAATTCGTTATGCGTTTTTCACTACTGCAGACTTCCGCTATCGCTTGGGCGTTTATGATCGGCTTTTGCGAGATATGTTTGATTACCCGCACCGAACCATTCTCGACAAAATAGGCCTGAAATAGGGACGGCCACCATGTGCGGTATAGGGTATCCACACCCGAATCCCAGAATAGCCCCGTTCTTGCTACACTTTAGGGAGGTGCGGAGGTCTTCTGTGCGCCATTACTCTTATTACTCATTCGTACTCAATCATGGTTTTCAACACATGGGCGGATGTGCTCAACACCTCATTCCAGAGCTTGTTCTGGGGACTGGTGCAGTTCATCCCCAACTTAGTCGTTGCCCTCATCATCTTCGTCGTGGGTTGGCTCATCGGCGCAGGCCTTGGTCGCGTCGTTGCTCAGATTGTGAACTCGCTTCGTATTGATCAAGCGCTTCGTGCCGCAGGCGTCGAGCGTTTCTTCGAGCGCGCAGGATTCACCCTCTCCTCAGGCAAGTTCCTCGGCATGCTCGTCGAATGGTTCTTTATCGTGGTGTTCTTGGTTGCAGCACTCGATGTGCTGCACCTCACTGCGGTAACGGCATTCCTCAGCACGGTCGTGCTTGGCTATTTGCCACAAGTGATCGTCGCGGTTCTCATCCTTCTTGTTGCTGCCGTGGTTGCCGGCGCAGCAGAACGTATGGTTATCGGTGGCGCAAAAGCGGCCCAGGTACGCTCTGCCGGATTCTTCGGCAAAGTAGCGCGCTACGCTATTTGGGTCTTTGCGATTCTTGCTGCACTCGACCAACTACAGGTCGCGACGGCATTTGTCCAAACCCTCTTCACGGGTATCGTGATTGCGGTTGCACTCGCGGTCGGCCTTGCCTTTGGGCTTGGCGGCCAGCAGGCAGCGGCACGCTATATCGAGCATTTGCACTCAGATATCGGCTAACGAGGACCTCAAACGTCCCTGGAAGAAACCGCCTATCCAGGCGGTTTCTTCATTTCCTTGACAGGGGAAGGGTGAACCCATATACTCGCTCTCACGTGTCTACGAACCGAAACACTTTTTCCAAAGGAGCGGATAGGCCGTAAGGCCACGCGCGCGCAAGCGCTCGGAAAAACCGCCCCTCTGGGGCGGTTTTCGTTTCAAGAGACACCGTTTCTTTGACATACGAATATGCAAACCCCGTTAGAGACAAGAACTTTTAAGTTCTGGCTCGCGATAGCGAGCGTCTCTAACGGGGCAAAAAGGTAATTGTCGCATCGCGAAGACCGCGGTGTGACAGAGTGTAAGAACACATAATGTGGTATGTAGATTTCCGCACAGGAGATCTAAGAGTGCATGGTGGATGCCTTGGCCTAGGATGGCGATGAAGGACGCAACTAATCTGCGATAAGCTTCGGGGAGGCGATTTGTAGCCTTTGATCCGGAGATGTCCGAATGGGGAAACCCCTCTACTTTAGTAGAGACGTGTAGGGTAACGCCTACGCGAGCGAACTCAGGGAAGTGAAACATCTCAGTACCTGAAGGAAAAGATAACAATACGAGTTGCTTTCAGTGTGCGCGCTATGTTCGCGCGCATTGAAAGCGACTCTCGTGATACCCCGAGTAGCGGCGAGCGAAAAGGGAAAAGCCCAAACCTACGTCTTCGGATGTGGGGGTTGTAAGGTGCGCGCTTCGTACTTGTACGAGAAAAGTTAAAAAACAGGTTCATAACGGAAGCTGCTGGGAAGCAGCGCCCCAGAGGGTAATGGCCCCGTACGTGAAATGAATCCTGACTTTTTTGCGCGCATTCTTGAGTATCTCGGAACACGAATAGTCCGAGTGAATCTGCCGGGACTAACCGGTAAGGCTAAATACATCCTATGACCGATAGTGAACTAGTACCGTGAGGGAAAGGTGAAAAGAACCCCGAGAGGGGAGTGAAATAGAACTGAAACCATGCACTTACAAAGGGTGGGAGCGGATGGCCGCAAGGCCATACCGTGACCGCGTGCCTATTGAAGAATGAGCCGGCGAGTGGATGTAGACTGCATAGCTAAACCCTTCCGGGGTGGAGCTGTAGGGAAACCGAGCGTTAATAGCGCATTAGTAGTCTGCATACGACCCGAAGCCAGATGAGCTTGCCATGGGCAGGGTGAACGCCCCCGAAAGGGGGCGGGAGGCCCGAACCGATAAGTTGTACAACGCTTTCGGATGACTTGTGGCAAGGAGTGAAAAGCTAATCGAATCTGGGAATAGCTGGTTCTCTCCGAAACAGCTTTTGGGCTGGCGTCGCGAAATAGTGTCATTGGGGGTAGAGCACTGGAAGGGACCAACAGGGAGAAATCTCGTGGCCCCTATCAAACTCCGAATACCAGTGGCCCGTCGCGCGGCAGTTAGACCATGGGGGCGAAGCTCCATCGGTCGAGAGGGGAAGAGCCCGGATCGCAAATTAAGGCCCCAAAGTCGATGCTCAGTACATCACAAGGAAGTGGGAATCCATTGACAGTGAGGATGTTGGCTTAGAAGCAGCCACCATTTAAAGAAAGCGTAACAGCTCACTCATCGAGGGTTCCTGCGCCGAAGATGATCGGGGTTAAGCATCGCGCCGAAATTGCGGGTTTAGCATTTATTTATATTTGCTAAGCGGTAGGAGAGCGTTCTAATCGCAATGAAGATAAAGGGGTAACCCATGTTGGAGCGTTTAGAAGTGAGAATGCCGGTACAAGTAACCACAATGCGGGTGAGAACCCCGCACATCGAAAGACCAAGGTTTCCTTAGCCATGGTGATCAGCTAAGGGTTAGTCGGGCCTAAGGGGATGGCGAGAGCCGCACCCGATGGACACACGGTTAATATTCCGTGACCGACGCATTAGGCTATTGGAGTGACGGACTGCTGTAAATACCGCCCATTATTGGATTTGGGTTGGCGGCACGAGGGCGCGCGTTAGGGAAATCCGGCGCGCATTATCCCAAGTGTCGACACAATTTCCTCCTACGGGGGGAGAGAGGGTGTTGAGCGCGGTTTCAAGAAAACCTCCTAAGCTTAACTAGTGCGTTGACCGTACCGCACACCGACACAGGTGGTCAGGGCGAGTAGCCCAAGATGAACGAGTGAGGTGTCCTCAAGGAACTCGGCAAAAAAGCGGCCGTAAGTTAGCGATAAGGCCTGCCCCAACGCAAGTTGGGGCCGCAGTGAAAGTCTCCCTGCCAACTGTTTACCAAAAACACAGCTCCCTGCGAACTCGTAAGAGGATGTATAGGGGGTGACACTTGACCAATGCCGGAAGGTCAACCAAGGTGGGTACCATACTTCGGTGTGGTGCTGGACTTTGTAAGCCCCGGTGAATGTCGGCGATAACTATAATCGTCCTAAGGTACCGCGTTTGAGCGCAAGCTCGAGCGCGGTAGGACTAGGACGGTTATAGGGTAAACAGAAAGCACACAGCTACTTTTTCGTGTAGCAATACGCGAATTGTCCAATTATGACTCCAAGAGGCCATACGTCATGTCCCATGCAAATGGGAAAAGATATGGTCCTTCGGTCGTGCTTAAAGGAAACGAAGAGCGCAATTCCTTGTCGGGTAAATTCCGACGTGCACGAATAGTGTAATGAGTGGGGAACTGTCTCGAGGACTTGCTCGGTGAAAATGCACTTCCGGTGAAGATGCCGGATACCTGTAGGTAGACGAAAAGACCCTAGAAGCTTTACTGCAGCTTCGTATTGGGGCTGCGGGATTCATGCGTAGAATAGTGGTGAGAGGTTGAGAGAGTGCTCTCGGGTGCTCTGGACTCGTCAGTGAAATAGCCATCTTGAATCTTGCAGTTTCTAACCGACGTGGGAACCACGTCGGGACCGTGCGTGGCAGGCAGTTTTGGTGGGGCGCTATCCTCCTAAAAAGTAACGGAGGAGTTTATTAAGGTTCTCTAGGCGCGAATGGAAACCGTGCCGATAGTGTAATGGCAAAAGAGAGCTTAACTGTGAGGGGTATATCCCGAACAGATGCGAAAGCAGAACATAGTGATCCGATGGTTCGCCTTAGAAGCGGCCAGAGCTCAACAGATAAAAGTTACTCTAGGGATAACAGGCTAGTTCCGCCCAAGCGTCCTTAGCGACGGCGGAGTTCGGCACCTCGATGTCGGCTCACCATAGCGCGGGGCTGGAGCAGGTCCCAAGCGTTTGGCTGTTCGCCAATTAAAATGGTACGCGAGCTGGGTTCAAACCGTGGAGTAGGGAGATAGGACGTAGGGAGTGGGTTGTAGTCAGATGCAAAATGCATTTACTATTACCTACCAACTACTACCTACCACCTGCTGTACCGTTTGAATCCCATTGAGAATTGTTATCAGAAATATCAGAATGTTTTTTCGTCTCAGTTAAAAATAGAAAAGAACCAACCAATATCACGGCGTTCATATACAGGAATGTATACGAAACCATCAACTGATATCGGTGAAATCCTTTGTGTAATCTGCACGAAGGACAACACCGAGGAAAGCCGCAAGGCGTCCGTAGAGACTGAATGTTGATTACCGAGAACCGGTAAAGTTACAGTCCGATCCTTCCGGTAACGGAAGATAACAAAATGCGTGAGACAGGTTGGTCTCCTATCTACTACAGGCGTTGATTATTGAGGAGGGTCGTCCCTAGTACGAGAGGACCGGGATGAACTGACCACTGGTCTACCAGCTGTTCTGCCAAGAGCATCGCTGGGTAGCTATGTCGGGTTGCGATAACCGCTGAAAGCATATAAGCGGGAAACGTGCTCCAAGATCAGTAATCGTTATGAGACTCGTGGAAGATGACCACGTTGATAGGCTCTAGATGTACGCACCGCAAGGTGTTGAGTCGAGGAGTACTAATATGTCCAGTCTTCTGTGCGGAACTCTAGATAGCACATGTGTGTTTTACATTTTTTATCTTTTGCATATTTGTAGTCGCGCAAGAACGCGCGCAGAGTGTTGGTGGTTTGACGGGAGGGTTATACCCGATCTCATTCCGAACTCGGCAGTCAAGCCTCCTAGTGGCGATGGTACTCACTGTTACAGGTGGGAAGAGTAGCTAGCCGCCAACACCCTGCGCGTGTTTTTCGTTTCTAGTACAATACTTTTTCGGTCGTGGCGTAGCGCAGACTGGCAGCGCGCCCGTTGTAAGTTACTTCTCTACAGCAGCCGCGAAGGGGAAGGACGCTTGGGAGGTCGGTGGTTCAAATCCACTCGCCACGACCACTACACAACAGCCGCCACGCATACGTGGCGGCTTTCTTTTCGTTTATACTGTGTATATGACTTGGGCCACGCAGCAGCGCATCATTATCATCAGTATTCTTCTTCTTGTGTTTGGCGCACTCGCTGCGGTCACGCTCATTGCAACCCTCCATAAGACACCGTCCTGCACCGACGGCATTCAAAACCAAGAAGAAGCAGGCATTGATTGCGGTAGTCCATGCGCCTACCTATGCACCGCGCAAGTACAAGCTCCGGTTACATTGTTCACTCGCGTCCTGTCTCCAGTTCCCGGCCGTGCCGACGTGGTCGCACTGATCACGAATTCAAATCTGTACGCCGCTGCAAAAAATGTGCACTATACCGTAGAGCTATATGGAAGCGACCATTCGCTCGTAAAGACCGTTGAAGGCACGATGGATCTGCCACCCGCTTCAGGTGTAGAAGGAGGACGTTTCCTCGTATTCATTCCTTCCGCTGCAATTACCACAGTACCGGTGACTACTGCAAATCTGACCACCGATCTTTCCTCGGTGCATTGGTATACCCTTACCACCGATCCGCGCATTGTGCCTGATGTTGGCAGCTACCTGTTGACGAACGAAGCGGTTGCGCCCCGCATCTCTGCCATTCTTTCAAATCCCACTGCACGACCGCTCACCGGCATTAAAACATTTGTTGCCATTTACGATGCGGCCAATAATGTGCTTGCTGCCTCTCAGACCATCGTTCCCAGCATTCCTCCACAGGGAAGTGCCCAGGCACCCTTTACCTGGAATGCGCCATTTGCAGCGCCCATCACGCGCGTTGATGTGGTCCCGGTTATTCCGCTTCCGTGAAAGATTTTTCCGCACCGCGTATTGACTGGACGCTGCTTGTTCCGGCGCTCGTGTTGTCGCTGCTGGGCATTCTGACCATGAGTACCTTTGGTACCGGCAGCTCGCTTGCGCCACGCCAACTTCTTTTTCTCGCTCTGGGTGTTGTGGCGTACCTCGTCCTCTCAACACTGGATGTGCGTTTTATACGGCGCACCTCAATTATCATGACGCTCTACGTGCTTGCGCTTCTGCTTCTGTGTTTGGTGCTTGCGGTGCACCCGGTCATGGGTGCAAAAAGCTGGTTCAACCTCGGTCTCGTATCATTTCAGCCCGCAGACTTTGCGAAGTTCGCACTATTGGCACTGCTCGCTAAATACCTTTCGCGTCGCCACATTGAAATTGGAGATTTCAGGCACATTCTCGTTTCAGGCGCCTATGCGGCGAGCATTATCTTGCTCATCCTCATTCAGCCGGATCTCGGTACCGCAATTATTTTGGGCTCCGTCTGGCTTTCACTCATGCTGGTTTCTGGTATTTCAAAAAAGCATCTCGGTGCCATCGGACTCATCATGCTCATTGTTGCTGCGGGACTTTGGTTTGAAGGTCTGAAACCCTATCAGCGAACGCGTATCCTCGCGTTCGTGAACCCCGCGAGTGACATCCGCGGCGCGGGTTACAACGCGTATCAGGCAAAGATCGCCGTTGGCTCCGGAGAATTATTTGGTAAAGGCATTGGCTACGGCACGCAGTCAAAACTACGCTTCCTTCCGGAATATCAAACCGACTTTATTTTTGCCGCATTTGCAGAAGAGTGGGGTTTTGCCGGTGTATGCATTGCACTCATGCTCTATGGCGTCATTTTTCTCCGTATTGCCGAAATAGCACGGCGCAGCGCCACCAACTTTGATGCGTTCTTCACTATAGGCGTCCTCGTGCTTCTGGCGGCACATGTGGTGGTGCATGTCGGCATTAATCTCGGTCTTCTGCCGGTTACCGGTACTACCGTTCCATTCATGAGCTCGGGCGGATCTCACCTCTTGCTTGAATTTGGGCTTTTGGGAATCGTTGCATCGCTTGCCCGCCAAGGTCGCCCCGCTTCTCGTGAAGCAACGCAAAACGAATATCTCGGCGGGTAGCTTGCTTAAGAAAGCAACTACACTTGGATTTTGTAACGTGGAATATCACTAACAAAATCTCGGCGCTAGCGGTATAGCGCGCTGGTTTGCTCAATCATGCGAGGAAGAGAGAAGTCGTCCATATTTTTTGCATCTAAAATTTCGCCAACACCTCCAACCCGGTTCGCTACAATGGGCAGACCAGCTGCTTTTGCTTCAAGGAGCACATAGGGCAATCCTTCTTTTAGTGAAGGCAGTGCGAATACGTCAAAACCCCGTAGCACAACGCTTGCCGGCATAAATCCGAATAATTTCACCCGAGTCGCAAGCCCATACGCATCTATCTTTTTCTGTAAATATAAACGATTTTCGCCTTCGCCAACGATCGCAACGTACATATCGGGAGTATTTTTTGCTTGCTCTATGAGTGCAATCTGGTTTTTGTTTTTTATAAGCTCACCAATGGTGCCGGTGATGCGCACTCCTTGAGGAAACGAGTGTCGGACGACATCACCCGAGCTCAACGGAACAGTAAGATCGATGCCGTTATAAATGCGCACGCATTTGCGTGGTACCCAGGGCATTTGCTGCGCAACTTTCAAATCATAGTCAGATACGACGACTATGTGATGAGAGAGAAGGGCGGTAAGCCATGAGAAAAAATACATGAGCATGCGCGACACCGGATTGCGCTGTTCCCAAAACGGCCACCCGTGGGCGGTAAAGACAATGCATGGCACGCCGCT
The DNA here is from genome assembly GCA_035525885.1 of Minisyncoccota bacterium. Taxonomy (GTDB): domain Bacteria; phylum Patescibacteriota; class Minisyncoccia; order Phycocordibacterales; family Phycocordibacteraceae; genus C7867-001. The sequence continues at coordinate 12,896 of DATLDL010000011.1, forward strand.
AAGGCGTGCCGCAAGCGCTCCGATACCAGCCGCCTTGGATGAATTGAGGTGTACCACATCCGGCTTTTCCATACGGAAAAGCCGAAACAATTCAAAAAAACTCTTACCGTCGTTAAAAGCTGAAACGTCCCGTTGAAGATTCTGAATAGGAAAGGTTGCGATCCCTACCTCTCGTAGTTTCTTTGCAAGAAGTCCTCCTTGTCCAAAGGCAACACTGACATCAAAGTGGTCCCGGGGAAGGGAGGTGGCAAGGTCAAAAACATACCGTTGGGCCCCGCCCCAATTCGACTTGGTAATCACGAACATAACCTTACGGCGTACGGGAGGAGTCATAGGCGAAACTGTACAATAGATTTGCACGTTATAGTATTCAAGCTCATGGAATTCACTCGTCGGGAAACAGCCATATTGGCCGGTGGCGACTTCTGCATACTCATCGCATCCCTCTGGGTGGCGCTTACTATACGTAACTGGTCGTTCCCTGCAGCAGGTTACTTCGAAGCAAATCTGCTGCCGTTCCTCCCTGTCTTTTTCGTTTCTATCGCGGTGTTTTATGTAGGGGGCTTGTACGAAAAACAGACCCGTTTGGTAAAGCGAAAAATGGGGGAGCGCGTTGCGGGAGCGCAAATCGCCAATACCGTCATCGCGGCGCTACTCTTCTTCGTGTTCCCGCTCACCATCGCGCCGAAGACCATCCTCGCGTTGTATCTGATTGTCTCCGTCATTGGCGTGAGTGCGTGGCGTTTCTATCACGCGGCACACGAGCGGCGTTCTGAGGCAACGGTGCGCGCCATGCTTGTTGCAGAAGGTTCTGCCGCAAAGGAGTTGCTCGATGAGGTAAATGGCAACAATCGCTATCTCTTCCATTTTGAGACGCATATTGACCCTTCCGAGAAAACTGCTGACGACATCGCGAGCGCAATAGCTGCAGCACTGCACGCAGGTACGCATATCGTTGTGATCGATACGCACCATCCGGTCATGGCGCGCGCTCTGCCGCAGCTGTATGGCGCTATGGTAGCCGGGGTCTCTTTTCTTGAGTTCGCATCGTTCTATGAAGATGTGTTCGATCGCGTACCGCTCGCACATATAGATCACGCATGGCTCCTTGAACATTTGCCAAGGCGCCACACCGTATACGACACCATCAAGCGTGCGTTCGACATCGTTGGCGCTGGCGTTGGTATACTGATTGCGCTGCCATTCATTGCAGTCGCCGCGCTCCTCCTCCGATTGTCCGGCGGTCCCGCATTCATTTTCAATGATCGTCTTGGACCAAAAGGCAGAACCTTTCGTCTCATTAAACTGCGTACTATGCTCATAAACGATCATGGTGATTCAGAACTGCGAAAACAGAATCGAGTGACTCGCCTCGGCGCCTTTCTCCGCAAATCACGGATTGACGAACTCCCGCAATTATTCAATGTGCTTGTGGGAGAACTCTCCTTTATCGGACCTCGCCCCGAGTTACCTGCAATTGCCGCTGTGTACGACCGTGAAATTCCATACTATCAAGTACGACATCTCATTACGCCCGGTCTCTCTGGATGGGCGCAGATACGGGACTATGATGCGCCGCGCGGAGGTGCGGACGTTGAGAAAACGACGCGTAAGGTTTCTTATGACTTGTATTATTTAAAACACCGTTCACTTGGTCTTGATTTCGCGATCGGACTCAAGACCGTACGCGCGCTGCTCTCTTTTTCCGGTACGTAACATCATGAATACCAAAACTGCCATCGTAACTGGAGGTGCGGGTTTTATTGGCTCGGCGCTCGTTCGCGAGCTTTTGGCACAAGGATACGAGGTGCGGGTTATCGATACTCTTGTCGCAAGCTCGCGTGAGCGAGTCCCGGCTGGCGTGCCCCTGTTTGAGATCGACGTACGCGATGCGGAAAAACTCATTCCTGCGTGTGCGGGAGCATCGATTATCTTCCATCTTGCTGCACTTCCACGGGTGCAGTATTCAATCGAACACCCCCTTGAAACGCACGAGGTTAATGTCACCGGAACTCTCAACATACTGACTGCCGCAAAGGCAGTTGGCGCGAAGCGCGTCGTACTTGCGTCTTCCGCTGCGGTGTACGGCGACCGGGAAGCGCCCCTCCTCCGTGAAGAAATGCCGGCCGCTCCGGTGAGTCCGTATGGTTTGCATAAATACGCGAGTGAAAAATATCTCGCTCTCGCATTTCTTCTCTACGGAATTTCTACGGTCTCGCTCCGCTTTTTTAACGTCTATGGTCCGGGGCTCGACCCCAATGGTCCGTACGCGCTTGTTATTGGGCGGTTCTTAAAGTTGCGAAAAGAAGGGAAGCCGCTCACGATTTTTGGTGATGGCACACAGACTCGGGACTTCATTCATGTACGCGACATTGTCGCGGCGCTTATTGTCGCAGGAGAAAGTACCGTAGTGGGAAAAGGCGAAGTGCTCAATGTCGGTACTGGCCGTGCCACATCCGTAAATGAGCTTGCAGACCTGTTTGGCGGTGAAAGAGAATCGCTACCGCCGCGCGCGGAGCCGCGCGCATCGTGTGCAGATATTTCCCAAGCAAAAACGCTGCTCGGATTTGAACCAAGAGTCTCTCTCAAGGAGGGTATCGAAGAGCTCAAGAGAGAATGGGACATTGCATAATGTTATGATCGTAGACGGTAAAGCCATCGCGGCTGACATACTTGCTCGTACAAAAGCGCGTGCAGGGAAGCTCGCGTCCGCGCCGCGCGTGATAGCGCTCGTCGCTAACGAAACTCCTGCGACTGCTTCGTACCTGAAAATTAAAAGCCGCTTTGCAAGCGAAGCGGGCTGCCAATTCGAAATACAGAAATTTCCCGAAGACGTTACGGCAGCCGCACTGCGCACCGCCGCGGCAACGACGAACGCCGCAGCACTCATTATTCAACTTCCTCTTCCGTCACACATCGATCCTCGTGATGTCTGTGACGCCATTCCGGGCTCTAAAGATGCCGACGTACTTTCAGGTGCCGCGCGCGAACTGTTTGCAACAGGAGCACTAGCCACACTTTTGCCGCCCGTGGTCGCTGCAATTCAAGAAATTCTCGTACGTGAAGGTGTGGTAGTACAAGAAAAAAATGCCGTTGTCATTGGGGAGGGGTGGCTTGTAGGAAAACCGGCAGCAGCGTGGCTTATGCAGCAAGGAGCGCAGGTCACCGTTGTAACTGAAGCTTCAGAGAACTTTGCTGCGGCGCTTCGCGCCGCAGACCTCATCATTTCCGGCGCTGGCGCGCCGGCCCTCATCAAGCCGGACATGATCAAAGAAGGGGTAGTAATCATTGACGCTGGCACCTCTGAATCAGATGGCGCACTCATGGGAGATGCCGATCCTGCATGTGCCGAAAAATGCGCACTTTTTACGCCCGTTCCCGGTGGAGTCGGGCCAATTGCTGTTGCCTGCCTCTTTCAAAACGCCGTCACGCTCGCCGAGCGCGTCGCACTCTAGCCATGCGATTGCTCGTTCTCGCCCAAACTCTTGATAAAAAAGATCCCACGCTCGGGTTCTTTCACGAGTGGGTAGTAGCACTTGCGGCGCGCACCGACTCACTCCTGGTATTTGTGCTTAAAACAGGAGAGTACACGCTTCCGAAGAATGTTTTGGTCGAGCCGCTGCGCACTTCGAAACAGCGCACACCTTTCTGTACAGCAATTCGCGTCCTCTCTCTTTCTTGGAAGCATCGCAACTCATACAACGCGGTATTCGTGCACATGAATCAGGAATACATTTTGGTTGCAGGCATTCTCTGGAAACTGCTCGGTAAGCGCGTGTACCTCTGGCGCAACCACTATGCGGGAAGTTTCCTCACCACACTCGCCGCACTTTTCTGCGACAAGATTTTCTATACTTCAACATCTTCGTATACCGCCAAGTACAAACAGGCAGTGCAAATGCCTGTTGGTGTCGATGTGGACTCGTCGCATTTTGAGCGCACTCTAGATCGCATGCCGGACTCGGTTCTCTTTTTTGGCAGGTTTAATCAATCGAAGCGTCCGGATGTTCTGGTGGAAGCACTCGGCATACTGAAAGAACGGGGTGTGCGATTTGTAGCCACATTTGCCGGCGGCCAAGATGACCCTACATCTACCTACTTTGAAGACGTGAAGGGAAGGGCAGCGGAGTTGGGTTTACTCAACCAAGTCATGTTTACGGGTACTGCAATTCCCGCGCCAGAACGCTACAGTTATTTTCGGTCGCACATGGTGTATGTAAATGCAGGTAAAAGCGGCATGCTCGATAAAACTATTTTTGAAGCCATTGCCGCCAGCTGTATTCCGCTCACCGCAAGTAAAGACATGGCAGAAATCGCCGGACCCGAATTTTCATATCCTTACGGCGATGCTCCCGCACTCGCGGAGCGCATTAAAACAGTTCTCGCATTCCCAGCCGAAAAACGCGCAGCTACGGTCCGCATTCTCCAAGAAAAAACAGCTTCTCACACGCTCCCTGTCCTTGTCGACAAGCTCATCGCAGAAATGGCTTAGGTACTTGCTCTCGGCAATAACTCGTCTATACTCCCCCCATGACGCAGTATCGGGTTTCGGCCGCCATTGCCCTCGTTGCGGGGCTTTTACTTGCCTATTTCGTGTGGTCTACCGAATCCGATCCACTCAGCTCCTACCGCTTCAAACTCGGCCTCGACCTTGCCGGCGGCACCGAGCTTGTCTACAAAGCCGACATGAGCGGCACTGCGCCGGCGGAGCGCAAAGGCGCACTCGCAGCACTCCAGGGCGTTATTGATCGGCGCGTGAACCTCTTTGGTGTCGCAGAACCGCTTGTTCAAACTGAAGAGGCGAGCGCGCTTTCTGGGACGACCGAAGACCGTCTCATTGTCGATCTTCCGGGCGTTACCGATATTCAGGCGGCAGTGAAAGCGCTTGGTCAAACACCTACGCTTGAATTCCGCCTTGCCGTTCCTCCACCAACCGGTTCAACCACCGCAGTCGCTACGTATACCTCAACAGGCCTCACGGGCCGCTACCTGAAAAACGCCGCGCTCCAATTTGGTAGCGGTGCAACGGCAGGACTTGCCGCACCTCAAGTACTTCTTAATTTCGATGCAGAGGGCGCAAAATTGTTTGAAAAACTCACCACCGACAACGTCGGACAAATTCTCGCCATCTTCCTTGATGGTCAGCCCATTTCAACGCCGGTCATTCAAGAACCCATTCCAAATGGCACTGCCGTTATCAATGGCACCTTTACGGCAGCAGAAGCGCGCGACTTGGTGCGCAATTTGAACTTCGGTGCGCTTCCGGTGCCTATTGAGCTGGAAAGCTCATCAGCCGTTGGTCCAACGCTTGGCGCGGCGGCAATCGCTGCAGGCGTTATTGCGGGCGCCGTCGGCTTCCTCATCGTCGCGCTCTTTATGATCGGCTGGTACCGTTACCCAGGACTTGTTGCGGCAGTTGCGCTTGGTGAATATCTTGCGCTCATGCTCGCTCTCATGAAAGTCGTGCCAATTACGCTCACTGCCTCCGGCATTGCCGGGCTCATTATTTCGCTTGGTATGGCGGTAGACGCTAACGTGCTTATCTTCGAACGCATGAAAGAAGAGTTGCGTGAAGGAAAGGGTCCTCGTGAAGCGGTGCACGTGGGTTTTGCGCGCGCATGGCCGGCTATTCGAGACGGTCACCTCACCATGCTCATCTCCGGCGTAATTCTCTTCTGGCTCGGCACCTCAATCGTGCAGGGCTTCGCGCTCGTCTTCGTGCTTGGCGTGCTTGCCTCGCTTATTTCCGCAGTGTCGCTCTCCCGCGTCTTCCTTCTTGCCACGGTGCCCGAGCAGAAAGGGGAGACGTCCAAGATTCTTATGGGCTCCGGTATTCGTAACGCCTAATACTATGTACGTCGTCAATCATCGCGGACTCTTCTTCTGGATCACCGGCCTTTTGCTTGCGGGCTCTATTGCAGCCATCGCATTCTGGGGTTTACCACTCGGCATCGACTTTACGGGTGGTTCGCTCACGCAAGTATCGTATCCTGCAGGTCGTCCCGCGCTCGACGCTATTAAAACCGAAGTCGAAAAACTTCCGCTTGGCACCATTGCTGTTCGTGAATTTGGTGCCAATGCCATTTCCGTTCGTACGCGCTCGCTCACGCCAGACGAACACGCCGCAGTCTTTTCTGCAGTCTCGCTCCACGCATCAACCACCGAACTCGCCTTTACCTCGGTTGGCCCTTCTCTCGGTTCACAATTTACGAACAAGGCACTCTGGGCAATTCTTGCCGTCATCTTTGCTATCGTGCTTTACATCGCTTTCGCATTCCGTCGCGTTTCGCGCCCAGTTCCGGGCTGGGCATACGGCATCACGGTTGTCGCCATGCTCGCTATAGACATCATTGTTCCGACCGGATTCTTCGCAGCACTCTGCCACTTCACGGGGGCTGAAGTTGACTCATTGTTTGTGGTCGCACTCCTTGCACTCCTTGGTTACTGCGTGAACGACGTCATCGTCATCTTCGACCGCGTTCGCGAACATCTCGCTAAAAACGAGCGCACGGGAGCAAAAGAAACGTTTGAAGTTACAATTGGTAAATCAATTAGCGAGACTATGACGCGCTCAATCAACACCGGACTCACGGTAGTCCTCGCACTCCTCGCACTCATTTTCCTTGGCGCAGACGCAACGCGCAATTTCGCACTCGTCATGCTGGTCGGTGTTGTTGCGGGTACATTCTCATCCATTGGTCGCTCCGCGCCGCTATTGATTCCAATCGCTCACTGGTTTATAAAGAAGTAAATGATTCCCGTTAGAGATAGCGAACGCAAGTACTTTGGTCAGAAATGGGCGAAAGTGTGCCTAGTATAATGTAATGATTATGGATCAACAGTCTGAGCGTTCGCGTTCTATCTCTAACGGGATGATCATAGGCATTACCGGAACGATTGGTGCAGGGAAAGGTGAAGTTGTTCGGTATCTTGTCGATTCTAAAAATTTCGCGCACTTTTCAGTGCGCGATCTGCTTACCGAAGAAATAAAAAAGCGTCGTTTTCCCATGACGCGCGACTCCATGCGCCTCGTTGCCAACGAAATTCGTAAAACCCGCAATCCCTCGTACATTATTGAATCGCTCTACGGGCGCGCTGCTGCTTCAGGCAAAGACGCAGTTGTTGAATCTGTGCGGGCGCTTGCCGAAGCAGATTTTCTAAAATCCAAGGGAGCGACACTTCTTGCCGTGGACGCTGATCGCCGGCTTCGTTATGACCGCATTGTTTCGCGCGGCTCTTCAACCGACAAGGTAGATTTCGATACGTGGGTGGCTCAGGAAGAGCGCGAGCTCGCCGCAACCGATCCGTGGGACATGAATGTGCTTGGTGTGATGGGAAAAGCTGATCACCGTATGTATAACAACGGCACGCTAGAAGAGCTTCACGGCCGGATAGACGAAATGCTCGCTACGCTTACAAAATAAAATGACCCGAGGATTTTCCTCGGGCCAATGAAGTATCAAACAAAACTGCACTACGCTTTGTTCAGGATATCTTCTGCAATGATGGTGCCCCTCTTGTCGGACGACCATACAACATCTTCGATTTTAGAGAACTCAATCGGATTTCGATGTCGAAGCAAGCTCTTGATGCCGGAGCGACCATGGAGAACGACACTGATCCAATGGACCAACTGCTGAACTGCCCGGTGCATCTGCTCGATTCTTTTCTCCAGATCGAGTTTGTCGCACCGCACATCGTTCAACTGGGCATTCAACAACATGTTCGCTTGGTTCAGCTGGCTCATCCTGTCGTCTCGCTGCGCCCGTCGCTTGACCGATCGAGCGTTCCGATACAGCTCTCTGGGACCAATCTTTCCCTCAAGGTACTGCAGCATCGGGAACAGATCGACGAGGAGGTAGTCGGTCGTATGCTCTGCAGGCAAGCTGGTGACGCAGTGCCAGCCGCGACACGAAGCCATGAACCCAGCCTCTTCACTGTACGAGTATTCTCGAGCCGACTTCTTGATGTGGTTCTCGACCACGATCTTGTCGCCCTCCCACCAATACTGATACAGATTGAGGTAGTGCGGAGTGTCGGGTTGCGGCCTGAAAACCAGAATTCCCGGTTCGCCCTTGCGTGGGCGGCACGAGAACCTCTCGTACCGCTGACCGGTGGGAGGAAATTCACCATCACCGCTTGAACCGACAAACACCTGCGGAGTCGACAACTTTGTTACTACCACAGTACCGCCACTTGCTTGAATTGCCATGACCTTCTCCTGACATCGTCAGAACGTTCGGACTCTTCCGCATCGCGGTAGTCCTTAGCGAAGATGCTTTCGCTATAGAAGCCCAGAGCATCGCTCCAGTGGTTGCACCATATAACTAACTTATACAGATGTCAAACTATGCAATAACCGTTCCGATAAACGGTTTGCCGTCCAAGTAGTTTGAAAACTCTTTCAAATTTGCGCCATTTATAATCGCCACTTCAAGTCCCAAACGCTCGGCTTCTTTTGCAGCTACCGGATCAAACGGGGAAGAGAGTCCTGGATCCCAGTCCGGAGGAATCAGTTTTCGAAATTCCGCCCACGAAACTTTCTCAAGTTTTTTTGCGTCTTTATGTGAACGCGGATCTTGGTCATACACATAATCAATATTGGAAAGGTTCACCATGCGCCGTGCGCCAAGCATCTTTGCCATCAGGACGGCAATATAGTCCGTCGAACATCCGGGTTGCCAGCCCGCCGCAATCACAATTGGATCTTCCGTATCGACTTCGATCATCGGATTTTTCACCACCTGTGGATGCGCGTAACCAACGAAAATATTGCGCAAGAGTTGCGCATTTAGGCGGGTTGAATGAATACCAATCCAGTCCAAGTCTTCGCGCGAAAGGGGAGTGACTTCGTTTGCAGCGTTCTGGTAACGGCGTGCAGTTTTTCCGCCGCCGGCAATGATAGTAAAAGAAAAGCCAGCATGCACCTTATCGAGCACCAATGTTTTAAATGTGGAGAGAAAACCGGTATCTATTTGATCAGGAACGATAAGAGACCCTCCGACGGACACGACTACACGCTCGTGCGGTGTTTGCATGAGTAGGCAAGGGTGACGGCTCTTCGCATCATACTCTCGTCTAAAAAAGGCGCAATGGGAAATGTTGGCTTTACGCCATAATTGTGGTAAATTACAACCCAATGAATAAAACCCTACTCATCGGTGCTGGTCTTGTCGTCTTGGGAATCGTTGCGGGCATGTTTTATATGAAAAACGTATCTCAGATCTCAGTTCCGACGACTGTCTCGCAAACTAAGGTTGAGCAGCCTGATCCCTCAGCACTTTTGAAGTTTTATAAACAAGAAGATCTGGCAGAGTTTCGCGATGCCGAGCTAGGCATTTCTTTCCAATACCCGCGAGAGTGGGGCGAAGTACAGGATCCTGGTGATCATGTCGGTATACAAGGGACAAAAAGAAGTGTCTCATTCTCTGGCGCTCCTACAGAAGGACTCTTTCTTGTAGCAAAATCTAAAGACTTTTGTGAGGGAGGCACGGACTCACCAACTGCATTTATCGGGAGAGGGTATACCGTTGAAAACGGTACCTATTTTATCCCGGTCTTTGGAGAAGATTGTAAGTCTAGAGAGTCGCGCCAGGTAACGGACTCTGATCATCCAGAGAAGGTTCCAACGCTTGCGGGAGACGTGCTTATGCGGTCGTTTCAAGAACCGTATGGTTCTGAGGGCGATATGCGTCTATATGCAGATATGAATCTTTCCGGAAAAGGATTTACTGGGCTCGGAATTTATAATGGATGGTCGGCTAGAATCACTGATGAGACCATTCCAAAAACCTCGTACGTCGACGATAAGGGAGAAGTGGTGACTAATGATCGTACGCGACCAAACCCAATAAGTTTTGAAAAACAGCACGCTGTTTTCAAGGCAGTTCTCCAAACAATTAAGCCTACCGAATAAGCCCTTATTTCAGGGGCTTGACGGTATCTTTCCGCACATATAGTATGGACCGACTGCCTCGTGTGAGGCGGTTTTATTTGCTCTTCGACAGCTGGGCTAGTGAAAACTGAACGTTCTCGAAAGAGAGCTGTTTCGCTGGCCTCCATAGTGCACATAACTGTTTGTGATTGTGACTAAGTAAAAAACCGCGGCGGCGAAGCCGCCGCGGAGAAAGGTGTGAATTCTTTTGTTCCGCCTATTCTTAATGAGAGTTTGATCCTAGCTCAGGGTGAATGCTGGCAGTGTGGATGAGTCATGCAAGTCAAGGGGGCCCGCAAGGGCAACCGGCAGACGAGGTAGGAACACGTAGGTACGCCCCCCGAAGTCGGGCATAGCCATCCGAAAGGATGGGTAATTCCCGATAGTCCCGCAAGGGTAAAGGTTTTTCGCTTCGGGAGCGGCCTGCGTAGTATCAGCTAGTTGGTAGGGTAATGGCCTACCAAGGCTACGACGCTTAGGGGAGCTGAGAGGCTGACCCCCACCGATGGGACTGCGACACGGCCCATACTTCTACGGAAGGCTGCAGACGAGAATATTCCGCAATGGACGAAAGTCTGACGGAGCGACACTGCGTGATGGATGAAGTGCTTCGGTACGTAAACATCTTTTATCAGGGAAGAAGTCTATTGACGGTACCTGGTGAATAAGGGGCTCCTAACTCTGTGCCAGCAGGAGCGGTAATACAGAGGCCCCAAGCATTACCCGGAATCACTGGGCGTAAAGGGTGTCCAGGTGGCCATATTAGTCTTTCGTAAAATCCGTGGGCTTAACCTACGGCGCGCGGGAGAAACGGTATGGCTCGAGAGCGCGAGAGGTGCATGGAACTCACGGTGGAGGGGTGAAATCCGTTGATATCGTGGGGAACACCAAAGGCGAAGGCAGTGCACTGGCGCGTTTCTGACACTCACACACGAAAGCCAGGGGAGCGAACGGGATTAGATACCCCGGTAGTCCTGGCCCTCAACGTTGCTCGCTCGTTTCGCGGAGTATCGACCCTCTGCGAGACTAAGCTAACGCGGTAAGCGAGCCGCCTGGGTAGTACGAGCGCAAGCTTAAAACTCAAAGGAATAGACGGGGACTCGCACAAGCGGTGGATTATGTGGCTCAATTCGACGACAAACGAAGAACCTTACCAAGGTTAGAAATCCAGCTGCATACTTGATGAAAGTCGAGTAGCCTTCGAGGGTGCTGGACAGGTGATGCATGGTCGTCGTCAGTTCGTGGTTTGAACTGTTCCCTTCAGTGGGGTAACGAACGCAACCCCTGTTGCCTGTTATCTTCGGATCAGGCGAGACTGCTCCCTCACGGGAGAGGAAGGTGGGGATGACGCCAGATCAGCATGTCCCTCTGATACCTTGGGCTGCACACATAATACAATGGCCGGTACAACGGGATGCAAGACCGCAAGGTGGAGCAAATCCTTTAAAACCGTCCTCAGTACGGATTGAGGTCTGAAACCGACCTCATGAAGCTGGAATCGCTAGTAATCCCGGGTCAGCTATACCGGGGTGAATACGTTCTCGAGTCTTGTACTCACCGCCCGTCAACTCAAGGGAGTTGGGGGTACCCAAAGGCCTCCCTCGTGGAGGACTACGGTAAACTCAATGACAGGGAGTAAGTCGTAACAAGGCACGGGTAGGGGAACCTGCTCGTGGAACAATTCCAATTGGAGTCGCTATTGCTCGAAAGGCATAGCAAAGTCGATGCGTTTCTTCGGAAACTCGAGAGATAGTACTAGTCTCTAAACTGTACTCGGACACCGGATAACGTATCCCGGGATTTCTGAAGACGCTCAATTGACGTCTGCAGGAATGAATAGGCGGAACAAAAGAGCGCGCACCTACTTCTTCACAAACAAAAAGAGCCCTTGAGGGCTGTTTTTGCGTAGGTGCACGAAGCGGAGCGATGTTCGGCGAGCGCGCCGAACCGGACCAAAGCTGCCTACTGTCGCTTTGGTCGGGCGTCGCGCAAATTCGTGAGTGACGACGAACGAATTATGCGTGACCACACCTTTTCTTTTTCACACAACAAACAAAAGCCGCGCGGTTACGCGCGGCTTTTGCGTTCCTTGACGCACCTATTTTTGAGGAGCATAGTTCCGCTAGAAATTGAATCCAGGAGAGAAGAGTCATGCAACGCAAGCCATATAAGCGTGGTGAGTATCCTCACGGTCACGACGTATTGTGTAAACATTGCGGTTGGTCATGGAAGGCACATCAAATTCCTGAGGGCGTTCCGGAGCCGAAATTGCGTCATGAAGGATACAGACTCTCTTTTTCAGGATGCAGCGGTTATGAACCGGAAAATCTGAAGGTGTGGAGAGAGAACGAGAAAGCCTTTCGCGAAGACGCACCGTTCAGACAAGAGTGTCTTGAGCGTCGTGCGCAAGGCGATGCGGCATGGGGTCTCTATGCCGCAATCAAGCGCCGCGAGACCGGCGATCATAGTAAAGTCGGAATGATGGCTATCGGAACGGGTGGCGATTACTACGGCGACCAACTCGATTGAAGACGCCTAAAGCCCCGAGCAATCGGGGCTTTTGTTTTTATGCGGGGATAGGATCGACAATGACTTCTTTTGCGAGATCGATTGATAGGCGCTTTACCGCGCGACGCCAAATTCGCTCCTTATTTCTATGCCGACGCCATTTATCGAACGAGTTCGAGACCTTCCTCGTCCCGAGGAATTTAGGTTCCCGCGCGTTTCCACGGTGGACCATTTATACTTTTATTGTACCCCTTGTACATGAAGATCTGGGGAACCCTGTGGATTTCTTTTAAATCTCTATAGCGTGCAATTCTAATTGCGCATTGTCATTCTATCTGGATAAACTGCGGGTGCTAGACTATTGAAATGATCGAAACTGCAAGCGGTGCTTCGCCAAGAGGGTGGGCGTATCCTTTCGCAAATATTCTTTCTCTCGTTATCGCTATTCCGATGCGGTTTGCTTTTATATTGCTAGGAATGGGAGTAGATTCTGGTCCAAATGTGGTATTCATCATGTATGCAGGGATATGCTACTCAATGATTCCTCTTGTTCTTTTATGTGCAATCATTTCTCAAATTACACGTTCACAGAAATGGGCAATAATTGGATTTGCTATCCCCATCGTCTTCCCGGCTATTTTTTTCATCACCCTTTTCATAATGTCTCTATTCACTCTGTAAACTCGGCAAACCCATCCTCTACTCAGTAAGAATTCTACGATTTACACGTCCACGCCACTATATGCACAAACGCATTTTGTACGGTATCGCTATTATTGTGGCCGCCATCGGCGGTTTTTTCCTATTGAATGCGTATATCTACCACGCAGAGCAAGGAGCTATGGTGACCGATTACAAAAACGCGACGTACACCATCAGTGGTGAGCCCGTGACTCTTGTAAACGGCGTTTCAGAAACGGAAGCCGCGCCTGACTCCGCGTCAAAAATCACCACCCGTTATTTCGGAAACGAAGTTCGCCATGATTTCAACGCAGACGGTAGGGAAGACATTGCATTCCTGCTCACCCAACAAACCGGCGGAACGGGAACTTTCTACTACGTAGTTGCTGCACTCAGTACCGAAAACGGGTATGTCGGTTCGGAAGGAGTTTTCTTGGGAGATCGGATTGCGCCTCAAACAACTGAAATTAAAGGTAATTTGGTGGTCGTGAATTATGCGCATCGTGCGCCTGGCGAAAGTTTTACCGTGGCTCCTTCAGTCGGTAAAAGCGTCCACCTCCTGCTTGATCCGAAGACGCTCCAGTTTGGCGAAGTGGCGCAAAACTTTGAAGGAGAAGCAGATCCAGGCACAATGACGCTCACACAAAAGAAGTGGACGTGGGTGAGTGCCGCCTATCCAAGCCCCACTTCAACTTCCGACAAAAAAGTTATACCAAAACAGCCAAATGCATTCACTATCACATTTTCTCCAAATGGCAGATTTACCGCCACCACTGACTGCAACAGCGTGGGGGGTTCGTACGAAACAGCGGGAGAGGGCGGTATTGGTTTTGATCAAATGGTAAGCACGCTTCGCTACTGTGCGGATTCTCAAGAAAGCGTACTCACTGGCATACTCAATAACGCCAGCACATATCACTTCACCTCAAAGGGAGAACTTATTCTTGAACTCATGGCCGACGGCGGTTCCGCAACGTTTCGCTGATATTCTTTGCCTTACGGTAAAAAGGAGGCAATGTGTATTGATATTTTGAAATAGGTAAATTCTTAAACCTTTGCAGGCGGTACGTGCTACGCTTTTTGCATGAAAAAGACCGTTGCTGCAAGTACCATCATTACCGCTCTTCTTGCGGGCGGTTCCTACGGCGGCTACAAGCTCGTCAAAGATAACGAAGCAAGTGTTTTTGAGAACAGTGTTCATCACGTCGTTCGCGTCGTAGACGGTGACACGATCGATATCGAAGCAGGAAAGCGCCTTCGCTTGCTTGGCGTAGATGCGCCCCAACAAGGTACTTGTTATTACGATGAAGCCAAGACAGCACTCAAAAAGCTTTTTGAAAATAAAGACATCCGTATTGAAAAAGACAGTACGGGCGTAGATCGCTACGACCGCTATCTCCGGTATGTCTACCTTCCTTCAGAAACACCAGAAGTAGACGACCTCTTTGTCGAACAGTGGCTGCTCGAGAAGGGCTATGCGCGCGTCCTCGCAATTGCACCTGACACTCGGTACCGCGACCTTTTGGCACATGCTGAAGCACGCGCACGGAGTAGTCGAATCGGTCTCTGGAATTCTACTTGTCCATACTTTAATGACTATAAAAACGCCGCAACGCTCCGCGAAGCGGCGTCCATTCCAGAAAACCCTTCGTGCATCATTAAAGGCAACATTTCAGAAAAAGGATACGGCAAAGAGTATTTCGTAGAAGGCTGCCCAAACTACAATCGGGTGAAAGTAGATATCAAAAAAGGTGAGCAATGGTTCTGTACTGAAGACAAAGCGCAGGCAGCGGGCTTCATGCGCTCCTCTTCCTGTGACACCACATTTAAGTAAATAGCTCTACAACATTTATCCATATAGAACCAATGTTAACCGTATTCTGGATACGGTATACTTAGGTATATGAAATCGCTTCTTCGAGAACAGGCGGTAAGTCTCAGACTCAAAGAACAGCTTGGGTACGGAGAAATAGCCAAGCGTGTTGGAGTAGCGAAAAGCACTCTTTCTCGATGGTTAGAGGACTTGCCACTATCTGATGCGAGAATGCTTGAACTAAGACAAGCGGGCTGGAGTAAGGGTGAGGCGAAGCGTGAGCAGTTTCGTCAGACAATGCGAAAAAAGCGAGATCGTTGGGAACAGGCACTGTATGTGCATCAAAAGCGAAAGGTAAAACATTTATCACAAAAGACCTTGTTCGTTGCAGGTCTCATGCTCTATGCAGCAGAAGGCGACAAGAAGACAAGAGCAGAAATAGCGTTTGCAAACACCGATGCAATCATGATTCGTTTCTTTGCAAAGTGGCTCGGCAAATTTCTTGGCATACCACATCAGAAATTGCGTATACAGCTGCATCTCTATAGCAATATGGACATAACAAAAGAAGAAAATTTCTGGAAACACCAACTGGGAATGCATCAAAGCCAGTTGTGCAAGAGTCAGATTCGACCAGTGCGCCCCGGCGCCTTTTCATACCCAGAACCTTTTCGTCACGGAACCTGTAAGCTGTACGTGGGAGGGGTACAGAAGAAGGCAGAACTGATGTTGTCTATTCGTGCTTTTTTTGATACATATTAAGCACTCGCAAGTGTAGCTCAGTTGGTAGAGCGCCCGCCTGATACGCGGATGGTCGAAGGTTCGACTCCTTCCACTTGCACAAATTGA
>DATLDL010000029.1:0-13129 GCA_035525885.1 Minisyncoccota bacterium
TGCGTACTGGTCTGCAATTTCTTCGGGAGACTTTTTCTCGCGCAGGGCACCAACCGCCATCTTGTCTTCGCCTTCATCGCCATCGCCCACAAGGTGTCCTACGTCGGTAATGTTAATCACCCGACTCACACGGAACCCCGCATCAATGAGTACGCGCGCAACCGTGTCTGAAAAAACGGCAGCACGTAAATTACCGACGTGTTGGGGCCCGTAGACCGTGGGCCCGCAGGAATACATGGTTACCACACTCGGCTTCATGGAAATGAAGCGTTCCTTAGACCCGGACAGAGTATTTGTAAAAAACAGCGGCGCGACGGCAGATTCTTTTTTTGTGCCTCTGCCACCAAAGAGACGAGTGAAAAACGACATACGCATGATTAGAACCAGTGCTTGCGAGCAAAGATGATGGCAAGCGTCCCAACCACAACGCCAATAACGCCAATGACGATCCAAAACGCGTTTGGATTGGAATGAAGCGGCGTACCCGGCACACTCATATCGAAAATGAAGATAGTGAGTTCGGCAGGAAGGATAAGCAGGGTAATGGCCGTAAGTGTCTTCATGCTCTCGTTTTGGTTTGACGACAGCAGGGATTCGTTCGTTTCGCGCAGTTCTACCGCAACGGCGCGGTGTGTGCTGATGAGGCGGACAAGCTGCTCATTCTCTGCACGGATGCGAAGCGCACGCTCATTGAACGCTGGGCCGAAGAAATTGCGGCGTTCAAGTGCTTGAAGAAAGCGGATCAGCGGTTCTTCGTGGTTCGCGATGGCAGATGAGAGATGTAAAAATTCGCGGTTGATGTCGGAAATACGCAGCACCGCTTCACGTTCTTTGCCGGTAAACATCTCTCGCTCGACGTGCGTAAGACGGTTTGCAGTGTGGTTGGTGTGGTCACGCACCGACGCGAAGAGGTGTGCGAAGAGTATTTCCAGAAACACATCCGCCTTGAGCTCAGGACCGTCGCCCATAAGCCCATTGGTTTCAAGAACCTTACGCAAACGGTGTAAAGGAGCGACTACCTCATAACGGACCGTAAGGACGAAATTGCGTCCGACGACAAAGTCTACCTCCTGCGTTTTTGGCAGATGCCCTTCTTCTGAATGTACGGGAAAGTGCAGCACGAGCATGGCGTGTTCGGCGTCCCCCGCAACAAGCGGCAGGGGAGAAGGGGTAAGCAGCTCCGCTTCAATGCGTTCGCCAATAGAAAACTCGCGTGCGATGGTACGAATCTCGCCGGGTGTCGGTTGCTCGATATCGACCCACACCGTTCCGTTGCTTTCATGACGGAAGATCATTGCAAAATAGTATACCAGCACGCCGGAACTGTTTATAGGAAATACCACTGCGCCTACAAGAGACACATGATATACTTTCGAAAAATCGTATGCGTTCCTACTCTCTGACTTTACGCGCCGTCTCCTTCGCTCTCGTCGCTGCTGCGTCATTTGTGGCTGGCATTATGATCGGCGGCACCGCCGGTACGCCCGCGTCTGTAGCCGCACATTTACCTCTTATCGGCGACGGACTCGACCCGACGCCAGATCCTTCTGCTGACTTCACTGACTTTTGGAAGGCGTGGAATGCGCTTAATTCTGAGTACGTCATTACGCATGCCTCATCTACGCTTCCTTCAACGAAGGAGAAAATGTGGGGTGCGATCGCGGGTCTGACTGCTGCCTACGGCGATCCGTACACCGTATTCTTCCCTCCGGAAGAGGCCAAGCAATTTGCAGAAAATATTTCGGGTTCATTTGCAGGCGTGGGCATGGAAATCGATGTGAAAGACGGCATACTCACTGTCATTGCACCTCTTAAGGGCACTCCTGCTGAAGCGGCGGGTATCCTTCCGGGCGATAAGATCGTTGCGATTGACGGTAAGACCACTGAAGGCATCTCTACGGAAAAAGCCGTTACTCAAATTCGCGGCGAGGTGGGCACCGTAGTCACCTTCACGCTCAATCGAGATGGTAAGCAGATTGAGGTGAAAGTGACCCGCGCGCTCATTCAGGTGCCAGAGACTGACGACGGTATTGATGCGAAGAGTGGCGTGTATCACATTGCGCTCTATGAATTTACGGCAAACTCGGCACAACTGTTTAATGATGCCTTTATCCGCTTTAAGAAGTCAGGCGCCACATTACTCGTGCTCGATCTGCGCGGCAACCCCGGCGGTTATCTGGAGGCAGCAGTGAACATCGCAAGCCACTTCCTTCCAAAGGGTGCGCCCGTAGTCACTGAAGATTTTGGCGACAAGGAACCAAAAGGCGTACACACAAGCATTGGCTATAACGACATGCCACGCGGAAGCAAAATGGTCGTGCTGGTAGATGCAGGATCTGCCTCAGCATCAGAAATTCTTGCTGGCGCACTTCAAGATACGCACGTCGCAACGGTCATCGGTACAAATTCTTTCGGAAAAGGTTCTGTGCAGCAGTTGATTGATGTGGGAGAAGGATCACTCAAGGTGACGGTGGCGCGTTGGGTTACGCCAGCAGGGCATTGGATCATGGATAGCGGTATCAAGCCCGATATTGCTGTGGAGCGTACCCGTGCCGACGTCTCGGCAAAAAAGGATCCGCAGATGGATCGTGCTATTCAGTTTTTGACCACTGGTAAATAAATCACCATGTATAAATTACTGCTCGTTGTGGTTGCGCTCAGTGCTGTTGGCGGTGGTATTTACCTCTATCAGGGCACGCGCACTGAAATCGAGCCAGTGATTCACGGCCAGGAGGCAACGACGACGCCTGGGACTATAACACTAACCACACTTGCAAAGGATGTGTATCTCACGCAAAAAGATTCGCTCGATGTAAAGAAGGTAGAGAAAACGGCAACCACAAGCACCGGCAGCACGGTGCGTACGTCGGCTACAGGGCGCGCACTGCTGGTGACCACGCAAAAGAAAATGGTCCTTGATCACGATACGCAAATTACGATCCCGAGCGAAAATAATGCACAAGTGAGCCGGATCGTGCTCTTGGGAGGATCCATCTGGTCGCGCGTTGAGAAGATTTTTGAAAAAGGGGAGTACTACGAGATTCAGACCCAGAACATGGTCGCAGCCGTACGCGGCACTTCGTTCAACGTTACCTACAAAGACGGGGTAACGACAGTTGAGGTTGAGGAAAGCGCCGTTGCCGTAACGCCGCTTGACCCAAAAACCGGTGCGCGCATGGAAGACAAGACGGTAGTCATTCCACAGGGAAAGAAGGCGGCTGTTGATCAGGCAAAGGGAAATACGACAGTCGTTTCGGACCTCACCGCAAAAGACAAGTCTGATAGCTGGTTTGACTTTAATGTGCAGCTTGAAAAGGATGCAGAAAAGAACGCGCCTCCATCAAACGTTCCGCCGCCTGCACCTGTTGCCACACCCAAGCCGCTTCCGACTCCAACCCCAACACCAGTTGTACCTTCCCCTACACCGGTACCGCCACCAGCGCTTACGCCTACGCCACCACCTCCAACTTCCGGCGGATCTGACACCTTTGTTCCGGGAGCTCCGATTGCACTCGCGCGCATTACGCC
Source organism: Minisyncoccota bacterium (assembly GCA_035525885.1). Lineage (GTDB taxonomy): Bacteria > Patescibacteriota > Minisyncoccia > Phycocordibacterales > Phycocordibacteraceae > C7867-001. Next base: position 3,529 of record DATLDL010000029.1, read on the forward strand.
CACGAGCGTGTCCGCAAAATCAGGAGAAGTGATAACGCTTTCTGGTTCCGGTCTCCACTCCGTAGTGTCGCTTTCACTCGTTGCACAGAATGATTTGAATCCCATCGACATGTCGTTCAAGGTGGTAACGGATACAACCATTACGTTCACCCTTCCATCAGGAGTTATGCCTGGTCTCTACAATATTGTTGGAGTGAGTGCGATGGAGCAGGGCTCCAGTCTGGATCGCGCGCTGACCGTGTTCTAACCTATGTCGCGGAACGTATACCGCGCCCTCATCGTTGCCTCAATCGCAGGATTCACGATTGTAAGTTTTCATTTTGGATTCTTTAACTCGTGGCAGGAGCAGCTTACCGATCGACTTTTCATTAAGTCCGGGCAGCCGGAGCATATAGTCATTGTTGCGGTAGACGAAACGAGTCTGGGAGATATCGGACAATGGCCATGGCCACGCTCAGTGTTCGCTAAAGCGATTGACGCACTTTCTAATGCAAAGGTAATCGGGATTGATATCGATTTTTCAGAACCGTCTCGCTTAGGAGCGGGAGATGATGCAAACCTACTCTCTGCATTTACGCGATCAAAGGTCCCAATCGTACTTCCTATTGAAATTGGGCTAGAAAAAAGCGTTACCACCGCACCGCTGCCCGAGTTTCGGAAGGCGACCCAGCAGGGGTTTGTGGATGTGAATTTTGGCCCAGACGGCATTTTGCGGGGTGTGACCACTTCTGCCACGCTCAAGTCAGGTGAAACGGTTTCAAGCTTCTCTGCATTGATAGCCAGCGGCACCGCAATGGATGCACCGCATGCCATTCGTATTGCATACCGTGGACCCGGATCGACTATGTTGACCGTTCCGATTACCGACGTAATCAATGGGCGAGTACCACCCGATCTTTTTCAAGACTCCTATGTACTCATTGGTGCGACTGCAGAAAGTTTGCGCGATTTTTTCAAAACACCGTTTGGACTCATGCCTGGCGTTGAGGTGCACGCAAACGCGCTCGATACCATTATAGAGAAGCGATATTTGATTGATTTGCCACAAACCCTTGCGTGGCTTTTGCTGGCAGTGCTTGTACTTGTCGGTAGTGCGCTTGTAACCTATGTGCGCAATTTCCTTGCGCTTACCGTTAGCATTCTCGTGATCCTGCTCGTTCTGTTTGTCACTGCGCTCGGACTCTTTTCATTTGGCGTCATTGTGCCGCTGCTGTATGCCGTACTCGCGTTCGGACTCTCCATTGCTTCTACGCTCTCGTACGAATACATTTCTGAATCAAAAGAGAAACAGTTTATCCGCAAAAGCTTTCAGCAATATTTGTCTCCGGCCGTAGTGCATGAATTGATGCAGAACCCAGAGAAGCTCGCCCTTGGTGGTGTGAAAAAGCGCGTGACTGTTCTATTCTCCGACATTCGCAGCTTTACCACCATATCGGAAGGCATGTCGCCAGAGGAGTTGACGCACTTCATGAATGAATACTTGAGTGCAATGACCGACATCATTCTTGAACACGGCGGCCTTGTCGATAAATACATCGGCGACGCGATTATGGCGTTTTGGGGGGCACCGATTGAAAATCCCAATCAAGAGCAGGACGCAGCGAGAGCGGTACTGCAGATGACTAAGAATCTTGAGGAATTAAATCAGGAGTGGAAGAGTCGCGGCATCCCGCATATTGCTATCGGAGTCGGGCTTAACACGGGAGATGTTGTGGTGGGGAATATGGGCTCAATTAAGCGTTTTGACTACACGGTCATGGGCGACGAAGTAAATTTCGCCTCACGACTTGAGGGGCTTACCAAAAAATACGGTACGACGTGTCTTGTAAGTGAAAGTACGTATCAAAAAATAAAAGACAATACGTTTTTCGTAACACGTGAGCTTGATACAGTGCGTGTCAAAGGAAAGAAAGAGTCAAAGAAAATTTACGATGTCGTCACTAATAACCTAGCGCCAAACGCAATTACTGCTTTTGCGCAGGGCAGGGACGTGTATACGACAGGGAAGTGGGATGAGGCCATTGCTCATTTCAAAAAAGCTCTTTCGTACGGCCCTGATGTCACGAGCGAAATCTTTATCGAACGTTGCGAACATCTTAAAGCCAATCCGCCAGAGCACTGGGATGGGGTGTATGATTTTGATACTAAATAAAATTTACCTATGGCACACGTACCACTTGAAGAATTACAGCGCCGTCTCCAAGAAGCCAGAACAAAGATTGAAGAAGGATCCCAGTACACGCACTACAAATCTCCCGATAAGCCCTACATCATCAAAGGATTCGGCATACTTGAGGCAAGCGAGGAGGTGGCGGTTATCTATGAAAACCAGGCAGGAGTTGCGTTCATTCGACCACTCTCAGAGTTTTTAGATATTGTGACGCATGAAAACAGGCAGGTCCCGCGCTTCAGCAAAGTGTAAATAGACAGAGATAAGAATATAACGTACAGTGCTGGCGGCTAGAACGTCAGCGTCCGCTGGCGTTTTGATAGCTCTTTTAAGGAGACTGGTCATGACGATCGGTACTTTGTCGGGCGAGAAATCGCTTGGCTTGGTGATGGATTTGTGTCAGCGGCTCCGTTCGGGTAACCGTACGCTCGACGAGCTCGCGCTTTTCAACGAAGGGCGGTTCGGCGAACTTGCGTTTGGCACCCTGCGGTTGGATGACAAAAGGAATTTCCAAACCGATTCCTTCGGCCGCATCATCGTCACCGTGAAGGCCACCGGCCGCTCTGGTGAGGAGCAGATCGCGCACCTCGAGTCGCTCAAGTATCGGGTGAGCGACTACGCCAAAAGCGTACTCCGCAACCCTGCGTACAACCAGCAACGCCTCGAAGAAGGGAAGGAGTACCAGATTGCTCTCGTGCGCGGTACCGAAATCCGCAAGGAAAAGGACCGCACCACGAAGGCGCTCAAGGCAATTGGCGCGAAGGACTACGGCAACGACGTCCACATTCGCACCAAGGCCGAACTCGCCTGCCTCCTCCGGGAGACGGTGTCCGACGAACAGCTCGAGAAGTGGGGGATCTGGTACATCGCCATCCTCCATGACCCGATAGCGGATTCCGATGGCAACCCGTGCGTGCTCCACGTCCTTCGCGACGACGAAGGTTGTTGGCTTGACGCCCGTTGGGGCGAGCCGAGCGACTGCTGGTTCGTCGAGGGTGCCTTCGGCTTTCCTCTTCCCGAAGAGAAGCCCCTGGAAGCAGTCTTCAACGAAGCTCGGTGCGCTGTTCGGGATGCCGAAGCATCGGGGCAGGATTGAGTAATTTTTCGGCCCCACGCATGAGCGTGGGGCCTTTGTTTTTATGCGAGAAATAGGGTAGGATACCGGAACTTAAACAAACTAATATGAAGGTAATATTGACGAAAGACGTGAAGGATACGGGCCGCATGCACGACGTAATCGATGTTTCGGACGGCCATGGTTTGAATTTCCTTATTCCAAAAAAGATGGCTATTGCCGCTACGCCGTCTGCTATGAAGGAAGCAGAGCTCCGCAAAAAGCAAGTGTCTGGCCGTAAGGAATTGGATCAGAAACTTCTCGCGCAGAATCTTGCAACACTCGCCGAGGCACGTATCGTCATTAAGGCAAAGGTAAACGAAAAAGGTCATCTCTATGACGCAGTAGGGGAGGAGGAGATTATGTCTGCAGCTAAGGAGCAGGCGCACGTCGAACTTCCTCAGGGAGTCATTCGCCTGGAGAAGCCAATCAAGGAAGTCGGCACGTTCGAAATTCCCGTCTCTGCCGGCGAAAACTTCGGCAAGTTCTCAGTCATTATTGAAGCAGAATAATCGTTATACATTCTATGATTTCAAATCTGTCTGCATTTTCGAGAAGTGTCTTTGCTTTAGCCATACTCGTATGTGCGAGCGCTCCGCTGGTTGCCTCCGCTCAGGTTCCTTGTATGCCTGGTATCGATATGGGTTGCATTGTGGATATTACGCCTCTTCCAATTTTTGTTCCGACTCCCGTAACTACTGCAACGCTCACCATCCACGCCATTGTGAATCCTCAGGCAGATGCAGCACTCGGTCTTATTGTTAATGATATTGCGACGGATTTCACATTCGAATCATCCGTTACCCTTAATGAAAACGATACATTCTCTGTGGCCGCAGATAGCGTTGATGGGTATACCGCAGAAATGTCCGGTGACTGTTCTTCTGATGATGTGATCGCTAACACTTCGTACGAGTGCACCGTGACATATACGGAAAATGTAATTCCGGTGCCATCAACTCTTACGGTTCAATTTGCTCCGACAGGCGTTACGGGTACAGCAACGGTGTCCCTTTATTCAGATGGATACGAATCATCTATCTATACTGATCCCGTGACTCTTACGGATGGCCAGCAGTTCTCAGTAAGCGCGAACGATCCTACACAAACGTACATCTTCACGGCGTCAGACGATTGTAGTGGCACTGCCGCAGGGTCTACAGAGTACGTATGTACGTTTACTGGTACCTACATCATTGCTCCTGACACGTTGTCGAACGGAACAGTAGGGAGTGCCTATACCGAGACACTCGCGCTCAATTCCGAGACTCGTTTCCCCGGAACGCTTTCATGGACCATTCGAGAAGGGGGCTCCTTGCCTTCAGGACTTTCACTCGACTCGACCACTGGAGTACTTTCAGGTACCCCCACAGCGGCAGGCACGTATTCGTTTACCGTAGCGGCACAAGGCGTGTTTATGATGCCTGGCGGAGACTTTATTGCGTTCCCCGGATTCCCGATGACATTTCCTATAGGAGCGCATGCGTATACGCTCACCATTAACGACGTGGTTCGAAGTCGCGGGGGAGGGGGTGGCAGCGGTTCTCGTCCGCGAGTAGTGGTCCCGCCTGCGGTTCCAAATACCGCGATTGCACCTGCAAGCACGGGGAAAGTGCTCGGCTCAGAAATCTTCCATTTCCTCAAGGATTTGCGCTTTGGTACCAATGATTCAGATGTGGCAGAGCTTCAGAAATTCCTCGTTGCACACGGCTTCCCAATTCCGAGCTCGATAACCACGTTCTTCGGTTCTCAAACGCTTACCGCGGTAAAGGCGTATCAGACGGCTCATGGTATCCCCGCTACGGGCTTCGTAGGTCCGCTGACTCGTGCGGCTCTGAATATCTAACCTCCTTCCTGCCCGAAAGGGAACAACAAGCCCGCCCTTCAGGCGGGCTTGTTGTTTATTTCTTCATGAAATATTCAACCATGTAATGCGAGAAGTATAGATACGGCTCAATAGGCGTTAGTCCCCAAGGGCACCATCGGCTTCTTTATTCGATTTACCAATAGATTTCCTCTATGATTTCCAAACTCTTTTCATTCTCACGCAGCATACTCATTGGTGCCACTGGACTCGCCTTGGCGACCATGCCAGCAGCTGCCTTTGCACAAGTTGTTCCGAGTGCAACAACCGTCGCTGCAACCGACATTACAGAAACCGATGCGACCTTAAACGGGCTCAATGGCGACGTTGATGCTACGGCGCATTCGTTCTGGGTTTCAACCAGCACGTTTAGTACGGCGGTCCCCATAATGCCCGATGGCGTGTATTCGACACCGGTGCTTCCTGGGAGCGCAGCAACAACCACCTTCTCGGCTCTGCTTTCGTCGGTGACAACCGATGGGGTTCCTTCGAACATGCCAGCAGTAACGCCCGACACCACCTATTACTTTGCCGCATGGTCTGAAGTCGATGGCACTTGGTATCCAGGCGAAGTCTTGAATTTCACCACCCTCGCTACGCCCGGTCCTGTGGCGCATCCAGATACGTACGTTGATGCAGCAAGCGGCAGCGACTCAAACGACTGCCTCACGACCACAACCGCCTGCGAGACGATCGATGCAGCCATAGCGCTCGTTGATGAAAGCGGGACCGTACATGTTGCCGCTGGTACGTACCCTGAACTCGTGACGATTGATAAATCATTGACGCTGCTCGGCGCTCAGGCAGGCAATGACGCCCGTACCCGCACGGTGAGCACGAGCACTGAGTCCGTCATTGACGGGACTGGACTTGGTGGAGCGGTACGTGTCCTTGGAAACGAGATTGTGGTTACGATCAATGGATTTACCATTGAAAATGTAAGTGCAGGAGGTGCCGACCTTAATACAGGTATCACCACGGTCGGTTCTACGAATCTCGCAGATCTACAAGTTCTCAATAACGTCATTCAAAACGTCCCGATCGGTATTGCGCCACAAGGTGACGGAGCGCTTATTCAGTACAATCTGATCAGAAATACGATGGACGGACCTGCCGGACACACTGGAATCTACACTGATTTCGGTCTCACCAATGCAACGATCGATAGCAATACGTTCGTAGACAACAGCAATGTCGCGATCAACCTCAATACGTCGGGAAGTGACAATACGATCTCCAATAACATAATGGACAGCGAGATCTTTCTGGATTCCCAGGCAGGCGGTACGGTAACCGGAAACAGGATTACCAACTCCACTGCGCACGGTATTCAGATCGCCGGGGGTAACAGCGATATCACTATTACGGGCAACATCGTGCATGGAAGCACGGATGAGTGGAGTGCGGTGCGCATCAATGGTTCGAGCATGAATAGCAATATCACTATCAGCAACAACTCGCTGACGGGCAACGACTACGGAATTAACATTACTGCGTCTGTTGCGACCAACGTTACGGCACACTTCAATGATCTCTCCGGCAACCATGTGTCCCTCTACTATGGCTCGAGTCCATCGCCACTGAGCGCGACCAACAACTGGTGGGGCTGTGCGACTTCTCCAGCGACAAGTACGGATGAAATAGCATTTCCTACTTCGGCGGCCACCTGCGGTCTCATCACTGAGGATTCCCCAACGGGCGTAACGTTCGACCCATGGCTCGCGTCGCTCAACCTCACCGGAAACGACCCAGTATCGTCAGCGGTGCACAATAGCGCGGGCACTGCAGTTGGCGGCAATAGCGGGCTTGAGGTCAGCTTCAGTGCTACGGGCGCGAATCCTGCTGGTTCGGCAACGACAAGCATTGGTGGCGATAATACCGCCGCATACGATATCGATGCCATTGGCCCTAACTCGGGCGACACTACCGTGACTGGAGATGTCTTGTTTGCTGGTCAGGATTCTACGCTCATGAGTACCTTGGTAATTAACACTCCTTCTTCGGGAGGCGGCGGGGGAGGAGGTGGCAGCAGTAACGGCAGCAGCAGACGCCCCAACCCAGTGACGCAATTGGTAGGATGCGTACCTGGATCTGGCGATGTGTTCAGTATCGCTGACGGTACACGTTGTCCCCTCAGCACGCCCCAGCAGGGTCAAGTACTCGGAGCATCGGTCTTCAAGTTCTTGTTCAACCTTCGGTATGGGATGCGTAACAATGACGTGATGGAACTCCAAAAGCGTTTTCGCGCGGAAGGATTCTTTAGCTACCCAACGGATACCGGCTACTTTGGTCCGATTACCTTTGCATCGGCTAAGGCATATCAAGCAGCACATCCATCGATCGGATATATAACCGGATTTGTTGGCCCGCTCACGCGTGGAGTTCTGAATCAATAACACCTTCACCCACCTTGTAAACACAAAACCGCCCATAAGGCGGTTTTGTGTTTTCACGCATTTCGTTTTATGCTATTTCCATGCAAAGACCGAAGCGTTCTCTGATCGGTCGGGTCCACGATTATCTGTTTCCGCATGCCGGGAACAACTATCACCCGCACTTCTTTCGACCAGCGTCCGTCACGGCTATTGTCTTGGCACTCTTGGTGCTTGAGGGTGCGTATTTTGCAGATATACGAGTCTTGTTCAAAAACTCTGATTTTCTCGCCTCGGTATTGCCAAGCGTCTTAGCATCGCTGACCAATGCCGACCGGGTTGAAAACAACATCCCAATGGTTACTGAGAATGCAGTGCTCGCGCAGGCCGCCACGAATGCCGCGCAAGACATGGCTGCGCACGGGTATTTTTCTCACGTATCTCCTGAAGGAAAAACGCCGTGGTACTGGCTGAATCAGGTCGGTTACGCCTATACGTATGCTGGGCAGAATCTGGCGGTAAATTTTACTGACTCAAATGAGGTAGAGCGCGCCTGGATGAATTCGCCTACGCACCATGCGAACATTGTGAAAGCGGAATACACGGAAGTAGGCATTGGCGTAGCGCAAGGCATGTATGAGGGAAGGGAAGCCGCGTTCGTCGTGCAATTTTTTGCAACACCGCCTCCAAAGGTGGCTGCCGCGCCTTCGCCGACTGCGACCTCTGCTAAGCCGAAAGAAGTAGCCATTATCGCTGCTCCAACCACGAGCCCGAGCGTATCAACGAGCACTGCCGTCTTGGGAGTAGAAGCGAGTCAGGCAGCTCCCCCTGAGAAGCAGAATTTCTTCAAGCGTATTTTAGTAACGCCACGATCCTCAATGGAAATACTCGGAACTTTATTTGTCGCGCTCATTGCGGTGCTCTTTGCGCTTGCGGTGAGCATGGGCGCGCACATGCGGCACCCACGTATTATCGCCGTGAGTGTATTTCTTATTACCATCACCAGTGGCGCACTGATTCTGAATACCTGGACCGCGGGCGATGTGATACTTCCCGTAGATACGCAGTCGGCAAGCATTGCAACGGCATTGGCTCGCTGAGTACAAAAAACCGCGGCGCGTAAGCGCCGCGGTTTTTTATTGAGAGGTTTATCCAACAGAGGCAACTTTCTTGGTGAGAATCTTACCGTCGTAACGGGTGAAGCGCTTATCTTTAAAAGAAACCGTACCGGTGGCCATGGAGAAGAGCGTATGGTCCTTGCCGACCTTCACGTTCTTGCCTGCTTCAATTTTTGTACCGCGTTGGCGGACGATAACCATGCCCGGACGTGCCTGGGCACCGTCGCCAAGCTTAACGCCCAGGTATTTTGGGTTTGAATCGCGCAGGTTACTTGTTGATCCTCCGGCTTTTGTTGATGCCATAGTGGTAAGTCCTTAATAAAGGCTTTCCACCTGCGCTCGCCTCGGACTCACGAACATCGGTGTTCATAAGTCGCTCGGCTCGCTTGGTGGTAAGCTAAATGTCGTATGAATATAGCAGAAGTCCATGAGCGTATCAAGGCCTGGCGAAAAAGCAGGGCAGCAAGGCGTGAGGCTCTGCAATCCTGGTTCCAGACCCGCATCCAGGGCCTTCCTAAGGATGTGTTAGTGGTTGGAATCATTGCATTATCCTCTATGGGCTCCTTTGGGCTGGGAATGCTGGTAGAACGAGATTTGGGGCAGGGGAGCGCCTTCACCGTTAAGGAGGTGCCGCTTGAAGAAATGCCTGCGGCCGCCCTCGCCGCAGAGCCGGGAATTACTATTGCACCAGCGTCCCTACCAACTGCAGGCGGGGAAGTCATTGCTTCTAAAAATGGCACCAAATACTACTATCCCTGGTGCTCCGGCATCTCACGCATTACGGCTGCAAATCGAATCACCTTTGCATCGTCGGCGCTTGCGGAAGCAAGAGGATACACGCTCTCCTCAACCTGCAAGAATCCATAACCGCTCTGCGTGCTAGAATTTCTAGCAAAGCACCATGAATCCCGTTAGAGGTAAAAATCGCAGGGCACATGATGATATCCTTAAAGGGATTATGAG
>DATLDL010000035.1:0-11794 GCA_035525885.1 Minisyncoccota bacterium
AAAATCGCAATTACAACTCCTATTTCAATAATAGAAACGATACCCGTGCAAATATAAGATGGTAGGTTTTTACGAAATGCTTTTTTCTTCTCGTCCTCTGCCGCCCGCATTCTGTTCATAGCTTCCTCTAAAAAGTTTAAAGAAGGTTCGTTTTCCATAGTCATTACATTATTAACCGTATGGTACGCCTAAGCAGAGTGGGTGCAAGGCATTCCATTGCATAAATTGAGGTTTACTGCTTCGGATAGAGGATGTTCGAACGTTTGTATAAAAAAGACCCGCGGGAAGCCGCGGGTCATTCGTACCTGTGTCGCTAACGATTTAATCCCTCAAGAAAAGCGCGCGCTTTTCGAAAGGCGATGCCGCGATGCGAAATCGCATTCTCCTCCTTAGTCGTCATTTCAGCCCACACTTTGTCCTGGCCATGTGGCACGAACAGGGGACTATACGGCATCTTCGGTTGCGGCGGTACGCGAGGAGCGGTGAGAATTGTGCCGCGTACTTCTCCCGCAAACGTGTACTCAATGCCTTCGGGCGAAACTGCTACGACCACCGTTCGAAATGTTGCAGATCGATCTGTCGCATCTTCCAACCGCTGCAGAGTGTACCTCGTGATTTCCTCAGTCGAAACATCGCCGGCCCAGCGAGCGGAATATACGCCCGGCTCGCCACCAAGTGCATCGATAAAAATGCCAGTGTCGTCTGCCATCGTCCACGACTTCTTGTCGCTCTTTTCGTGGGCGTACCACGCTTTCTTTGCCGCGTTTTCTTCCAAGGTCGCCCCATCTTCAACGGCCTCGCCTTCAATTCCCGCATCTGCCAGCGTACGAACAGAAAGGGGAGACCCGTCGAAAAGAGCTTTTATCTGCAGTGCTTTACTCGGGTTTCTCGTTGAGAGGATGAGGTTCATGGGGTCGTTCCAAAATGTATCCGTTTTGGAGTGTATCTGATTTCTAGTGCTGAACCAAATCAACCTTAGCTCCGCTCACTCATCCGAACGGCTCTTCATTAGGGCTACATTCGCCAGCGTTTATGGTGAACTTCCACGTTAAAAATGGTTGCAGGACAGCGAACAGTAATTTTCTACTAGACCTTAACTACACTCACCATGGATACTGACAACATGAACCTTAATGATGCAGGCAATGACTACCGCGAATGGTGGGAAGGCGTAAAGAAGGAAGCGTCGGCAAAAGTCGAAAAGATGGATGCAGAGGAGCGCATGAAGCACGCGAGCACGATCGACAACTTCAGTGCCGAAGCGGATGCGGCAAAGGACTGGGTTGCCGCCGACTGGGAGCAGTTCAAGGGTCGTGTTCAGCAGTGGACCAATTCTGCCGAGATAAAGCTGGATAAAGCAATTTGAGCACCTTACTTTGGAAAACCGCCCGCATGTGCGGACGGTTTTCCAGTACTGGACTTGCGACACCGCTGGTCAGAGAACGTGCGAACTGCTAATACGTCTGAGTGGAAGATGCGGTTTGCTGTATGAGCGCGCGTTCTTCAGCGACGCGTTTGCCCCAGGCATAAAAAGCACCGACGACAACCATCATGACAATGATGATGATGGAGACGAGTGCGCCCCATGATTGTTGTGCAGGAGACGGCGTTTTAAATTCTGTAGGCGGCAGAATGGTCGATCGCTCGGGAGACTGCGGAGGCGTGAGCTGCATAGATGCAGTATATCAAAACCCCCGCGGCTCTGCCGCGGGGGTTTTGTATTTGTTTATTTCTTTTCTTTATACATCTGTCGCGCTCGTTCAAATGCCGCTTCGGCATCAGCACGCCCTTTGTAATCTTCAAGCGTGACGACTTTCTTTTGCAGCTGTTTGTAGGTAAGGAAGAAGTGTGCAATTTCTTTTAGTGTGTGTGTATTGATGTCTGCTAAGTCCTTACTGTCTGCAAAACGTGGGTCATCTGAGGGAACCGCAAGCACTTTTGCATCAGAATCACCGCCGTCCACCATAGGGAGTATCGCCACTGGTCGAGCACGCACCAAAATACCTGGAAGAAGCGGAACCGTCGTAAGAAGCACGACATCAAGCGCGTCGCCGTCGTCCCAGAGCGTTTGCGGCACAAAGCCGTAATCAAACGGATAGGTCTGTGCGGTATGTAGTACGCGATCAAGCGCAATCAATCCTGTCTTTTTGTCGATCTCGTATTTGTTTTGAGAGCCGCGGGGGATCTCAATGATCACATTCATCTCTTCTTTCGTGCCCGGATCAATATCGTGGAGTAAGTTCATCCCGTTAGAAATAGGACGCGGACATCATTTAATGAACCGCTGACCTAAGATTTAGTGCTGATAATATTTTACAGTATACCGTAGTTCACACCGTCGTGTCCGCTATTTCTAACAGGATTCATGAGTGAAAATATACCCGATAAATTTATTCGTCTTTTGCCTTGTCGCGATCTTCTTCTTTGTCGGCAACCGTTGCATCAGATGCGGGTACTTCAGTCAGCTCCTCTTCTGCAGGGAGAATAGTCTTTTCTTCAGTCACTTCGGTAATTACCTCCGTGCTTTCGGTGGGCATGACCCCTGCCTCTACAGCGGGATCGCCAGACGTAACTGATTCGGGGGTGAGGTCGACGGATTCTCCATCAGACTCAGCGACGTTAGTGCCGCCGGTGGAAACGATATCGATATTCCAACCCGTGAGTTTTGCGGCAAGACGAACGTTCTGTCCGCCACGGCCGATCGCAAGTGACTGCTCCTCTTCACTCACCGTAACCGTTGCACGGTGCTCCGCTTCATCGAGTACGACCGTAAGCGGAGTTGCAGGAGAGAGAGCCTCTTTAATAAAGGAAGATGCGTCATCGGACCACTCAATAATGTCGATGCGTTCACCTCCAAGCTCGCTCATGACGGTTGAAACACGCACGCCGCGCTGACCCACGAGAGAACCGACGGGATCGACATGCGGATCAAGAGACGCGACCGCAATTTTGGTGCGGCTTCCCGGCTCACGTGCGATACCTTTCACTTCAATGGCGCCGGAGGCAAGTTCTGGGGCCTCAGATTCAAAGAGTTTCACTACAAACTTCGGGTGCGCACGTGAGAGACGAAGGTAGACGCCACGGAATCCTTCATCAACGGCATAGAGAAATGCACGAATGCGCTCTCCGGGGCGGTACCGCTCGCCAGGAATCTGTTCCTCGTAGGGGATGATGCCGGTTGCACGACCAAGGTCGACGAACAGCGCGCCTCGTTCCATGCGCTGCGTCGTACCGCTGACGATCTCTCCCTTCTTGCTTCCAAACTCTTCGAGCATGGAGAATTTTTCTGCTTCGCGGACTTTCTGAATAACGACCTGCTTTGCTGTTTGTGCAGCAATGCGGCCGAAATCATCCTGCGGTTCAAGCGGGAAAATAATTTCTTCGCCAAGCGCAACGCCGCGCTTAATGCGCTTCGCGTCATCGAGCAGAATGTGTTTCTCAGACTCAAAACGAGGAAGTTCACCTTCGGCAAGCTGCTCTTCTTCCTGGTGGAAGTGATGCCCATGGTGATGATGTTCCTCAACTACCTCCTCACCTTCAGTGGGGAAGCGAACCATCGTGTCGTCGACAACCGTTTTTACCTGTTCAAAAGAAACGGTGCCGGTATTGAGATCAAGCTTGGCGCGCACGACCTGGCCGCGCTTGCCGTACTCTTTCTTATAGGCAGTCGCCATGGCGGTCTCGATCGCGCTGATCATCGTGTCGCGCGTAATGCCGCGATCTTCGAATTCTCCGAGCACTGAGTTCACTGTTTTGAGGTCGATCATATGGGATATGTATGTAGCACTTTTTAAAAAGAAAGTCCGCAACGCGGACATTTCAGATACCCACAATATACCAGTTCAGTTCTGTTCGGTCAATCAAGGGTACGGATCTCCGCCGGTTCTAAATGCTGGAGCGTGCGGTGTGTGCTCGGATGCACTTTTTCAAATGCAGTCTGGAGAATCTGGAGCGTATCGCCATGTGAGACAAGCAGAATAGTCTTGCCCGCATATTCTTTCTCTATATCAGAGATGAGTGACATAGCTCGCGCAAGGACTTCCTCGACACTTTCAACACCGTTGTTCGTGTGTGCTGCGTCGAGGCGATCATCGGCCCAGACTTTCTCATAATTTGTATTTTCAGTACCGTCGTATGCACCAAAAAAACGCTCGCGCAGTTTTGGCGTAATCAGAACCTGCTCGTGCGTGCCGAGCACCTCTGCTGCAATCTCTGCAGTCTCTTTTGCGCGCGAAAAATCCGAGGAGACAATAATCGATTCTGAATCGAGCACGCTTTGCTTGAAAGCTTTTTCTACAGACATTCGCGCCTGCTGCTGTCCCTCGGCAATAAGCCCATAGGAAGGGACGCCATATGCGTGGTGGCTTACGATGATTTTCTGTTCGTTTGCAAGACTCTTGCCATGACGCATCACCACATACCGATTCCGCAGATGTTCCATCGGGATAGTCTGTCATTGTCCCCGCAGAATGCAAAACGAGAACCTCCGAGCTTGTATACTCTTCTTATATATGCACGTTTCAGAAAGCGAACTTAAAGAGTTCATTCTCGACTCAGGACTCGTTGCCAAAAAAGAAATTGATTCGGCAGCAGAGGAGGCGAAGAAAAAAGGGCAGTCGCTTGGAGACCTTCTGGTCTCGCGCGGCTCTCTTACCGAAGATGCACTGCGCCGTATTCAGGCGTATGTGCTCGGTATTCCGTTCGTGAACCTGAAAGATCGTAAAGTGCCGGTTGATGTACTCGCGCTTATTCCGGAACCTATCGCCCGTACGCACAACATTATCGCCTTTAAAAAAGAGGGGGAGACGCTCGAAGTGGCCATGCTCGATGTGGAGGATCTGGCGTCCATCGATTCCGTGCGCAAGAAGACGGGACTTAAAATTTTGGCGCGCCTCACCGATACGGAATCAATTAAGCACTCGCTCCTGCAGTACCAGAAGTCTCTGAAAGATGAATTCGGTGACATCATTTCCACCGAAGCAAGCAAGCTGAACTTGGTCAAAGCAAACGATGCGGATCTTTCGCACGACGACCTTAAGAAAATGGCAGAAGATCTGCCCATAGTGCGTATTGTCGACACTCTTTTGCGACACGCGATCGTACAGGGTGCCTCTGACGTCCATATCGAACCTATGGAACAGGAAGTCCTTGTGCGCTACCGCATTGACGGCATCTTGCACGATGCGATGACACTTCCAAAAGCCGCGGCGGCGGGTATTGCGGCTCGCATCAAAGTGCTCGCTGTACTCAAGCTCGATGAAAAACGCCTCCCACAAGACGGTCGTTTCAAAATGGAAACGGAAGCAGATCGCGTGTCATTTCGCGTTTCCGTACTCCCCACCTTTTTTGGCGAAAAGATTGTGATGCGTCTGCTTCGGGAAACGGGCGAAGGGTTTACGCTCGATGCGCTTGGCTTTCACGGAGAAAATCTGGAACGTATTCACAAAGCACTCAAGCAAACGACGGGCATCATCCTCGTATCAGGTCCTACCGGTAGCGGCAAGACGACGACGCTCTACACCATGCTCGATATTTTAAATACGCCGGACGTAAACATTTCGACCATTGAGGACCCGGTCGAATACCAGATGAAGCGCGTCAATCAGACGCAGGTGAATCCCCAAATCGGCTTCACGTTCTCCTCTGGACTCCGTTCCCTCGTGCGCCAAGATCCCGACATCATCATGGTCGGCGAAATCCGAGACGGCGAGACGGCGTCTCTTGCCATCAATGCCGCACTTACGGGCCACTTGGTGCTTTCTACGATCCATACCAATTCCGCTGCGGGCGCGATCCCTCGTCTTATCGATATGGGTGTTGAGCCTTTTTTGCTCGCGTCAACCATTCGAGTGATCATCGGTCAGCGTCTTGTTCGCAAGCTCTGCGACGGCAAAGCAGAGTACTCTCTGTCGAAAGTAGAGCGCGCCAAAGTTGCCTCGGATGAGGCCTTCAATGCTGCCTTCAAGGCACTGCATGTCGAAAAGCTCGTGAAAGAGAGCGTAGGACTTGATGGCCTTTCGTTTTATCATCCAACGCCCTCAGCAGAATGCGATGAAGGGTATAAGAGTCGTATCGGTATCCACGAGGTGCTCGCCGTCTCTCCCGCGCTTCGCGAAATCATGTTGCACTCGAGCACCACTGATGCGCTTGAGGCACAGGCGAAAAAAGAAGGAATGCTCACGATGCTTGAAGACGGGCTCTACAAAGCCGCACGCGGCGTTACGTCGCTTGAGGAAGTGCTTCGTGCTATCAGTGAATAGAATTACTCTGCAATCGGTCTGTTAGAATAAGCCAAATGAAACTCACCGTTACCATCCGTAAAAAGGATGTTCCGGATGAAAAGCGCATCATCGAAGCGCCGACACGCTTTGCGGTCTATGAAATGGTGGAGAAAGAGGGAGGGATCGTGGTCGGTCTTCAGGAAGGAGTAACAGTCTTCCGTCTTCCGCAGTGGACGAATATTACTTTTGGTACGGGTATCAAGCAGATTGAGATCATTACGACGACGAAAAATCTCGCAGCCATGCTCTCCTCGGGATTATCGCTCTCTCGCGCGCTCTCGATCATTGAGCGTCAGGTAACCAATAAGAGTCTCAAGAGACTGATGGTAGAGGTGGGCGATTCCATACAAAAAGGATCTTCACTTCACGAAGCGCTCGCGAAGCACCCGAAAGTCTTCTCGAGCTTGTTCATTGCTATGGCGAAGGCGGGCGAGGAATCAGGGTCGCTTGCGGCGTCATTGTCTATTGTCGGCATGCAGATGGAGAGGACGTACGCGCTTATACGCAAGCTAAAAGGGGCCATGATCTACCCTGGTATCGTGCTTACCGCTATTTTCATCGTCGGCATACTGATGCTCATCTATGTCGTTCCGACGCTCACCGCCACATTCTCTTCGCTTGGCGTCGAGCTTCCGCTTGCGACACGCATCATTGTCGCCCTCTCTGATTTCATGGTCGCGCATGTGGTAGTCGTACTCGGGCTTATTGTGCTTATGGCGACGGGAGTTATTTTCTTTGTGCGCTCAGCATTTGGAGGTGCGCTCGTGCTTCGGGGAGCACTCTTTATCCCGGTTATCGGCGAGCTGGTGCGCGAAACGTATGCTGCCCGTACGGCGCGCACGCTCGCATCGCTCCTGTCCTCCGGTGTTCCGGTGCTGAGCGCGCTAGCTATTACGGGTGAGGTGGTACATGCGCCACTGTTTACTCAGGTAATTTCAGAGGCCGAAACGAACGTAAAAAAGGGAGGGCTTCTTTCTACGGCATTTGTCGAGCATCCGAAGCTCTACCCGATCCTCATGGGTGACATGCTTGCGGTGGGCGAGGAAACCGGAAAGGTGGATGACATGCTGAAGCGAACCGCAGAATTTTATGAGGAAGACGTTTCAGAAAAGACAAAAGATTTTTCGACTATCGTGGAACCTATCCTCATCCTGTTCATTGGCGCCTTCGTCGGCATCTTCGCGGTCGCGATGATCGCTCCTATCTACTCTCTCTCCTCCGCTTTTTAGTCAATCACCTCTGGCGCGTTTTGTGTATGCGCTAGTATGTAGCTATGGCAACGACACCTCATCTTCGCGGCTTCTCACTTGTCGAAGTGCTCGTTGCGATTGCAATTATCGGCATCATGCTCGTGCTCTTCCATGCAGTTCTCAGCACATCTCATCTTGCACGCGCAGCCAAAGATCAAGACATCGCCCTTAAGATCGCGGAGAATGAGCTTGACGGGTTACGGGCGGGCGGATATGACGCTCTTCCTGCGAGCGGTTCGTTTACGGACAGCTTACTCAGCACGCTTCCATCGGGGGCCGGTTCACTGACTGTTTCCGATCTCAACGCAAAAACAAAGCAGATAGTCGTGACTGTTTCTTGGCGTGAACACGACGAGATCGCAAATCGCTCGGTTGTGCTTACGACGCTCATTACCAACGTCGGAGGATTACAATGATGTCTCGACGCGGATTTACTTTGGTAGAAGTGGTCATTCTGATCGGTCTCATTGGCCTTATTTTGACGGTGTTATCGAGCTTATTCTTAATTTTTAATCGCACTGCGAAGGTGCAGGATGCACTGGTGAGCACCGCGGGATCAGCCGGTTCGATAGTGAATGGCATACAGGCGGTGGTGCATCCTGCCGACCAAGTTCTTGTGTCGCACGCATTTGCTACCGGCACGTATGCGTCCGGTACAAGCACGCTCGTGGCGCAGATACCCTCAATCGATAGTTCCGGAAATGTCGTTGCAAGTAAGGAAGATTATGCGGTGATATACCAGACGGGCACATCTGTGTATCGTCGTATTGAGGCGGATGCAGCAAGCAGCAGGCAGACGGGAACAAAGCTCCTCGGTATAAACAGCAGCTCGCTTACATTCACCTATGATCAAGTCGACTTTTCGCAAGTAGCGAGTGTGACGGTCGATATAGGGACCCAAGCAGCGGTGAAGCAGCAAACGTTTACGAGTCATCTGCGCGAGCGAATATATTTGCGTAACCGATAAGTATGAAAAATAAAATGTATACCGCAGCGGACCACCGAGGAGTCGTGTTGCTGGTCACCCTAGTGTTCTTTGCTGTGTTCTTTACCGTTGCCGCCGCGTTCATTTCGTACGTAACGAGTTATGCCAAATCAGAACGACATGCTGTTGGCGCTGCGCAGGCGCTCGCGCTTGCAGAAGCGGGTATCGATAAGGCGGTATATGAACTGAATCAGAACAGCAGTTATGCTGGCGAAACAGATACGGTGCTGGGGAGTGGCACGGTGACGATTGCCGTAACGAATGTCGACTCCACGACGAAGCGGATTGCCGCGACCGGTTACATTCCGAACCGTACTAATCCAGTAGCGACCCGGACGGTAAAAGTGACCGCCGGCATAAATTCGTCGACTGTGTCGTTCCACTATGGCGTTCAGGCGGGTACGGGCGGATTCGAACTTTTCAACAGCTCAAAGATTACGGGTAATGTGTTCGCGAGCGGTCCGGTCATCGGTCACAGCAGCAATCTGATCTATGGAGACGTCATCTCGTCAGGCGCGGGCGGACTCGTGTACGGCGTGCACGCGACGAGCAGCATCTACGCGCATACGATAGGTAACGCAAGCGGCGCCACCATCGCCGATCGGGATGCGTATTACTACGGAGCAAGCACGGTCAATACCACGGTATCGGGAACACGGCACCCGGGCAGTGCAGATCAATCTCCTGCCGACCTGCCTATTTCCGACGCTCAGATCAGTGAATGGGAAAGCGATGCAGCTGCAGGCGGCACCATCAGTTCGTGTGATGCAAGCGGCAATTACACTATTACTTCAAGCATGTCGCTTGGTCCGAAGAAAATCGCTTGCAACCTCGTTATCAAGAGCTCGTCGAGCATCCTTACCATTACTGGCCCGCTTTGGGTGACCGGGAACGTCACGACGCAAACCGGCCCCACTATCAAGATGGACGCGAGTCTGGGAAGCCAGAACGTCGCCATTATTGCTGATAATCCATCAAATCCCACCGGGAGCGGCATTATCACGGTTGGGCAGAGCACGATTTTTCAAGGATCGGGATCTCCCGGATCATTTGTCTTCCTCATTTCACAAAATACGAGCGCTGAGAACGGAGGATCAACCGTTGCCGTTAATATGAGTCAGGGAGCATCGGCGCTCGTTGCGTATGCGGCTCATGGTCTCGTCAGCTTAAGCCAGAGCGTGAGTGTCAAAGAAGTGACCGGTTATAAGATATCTCTCACGCAAAGCGCCAATGTGGTGTATGACACAGGTCTTCCGAGCACGGTGTTTGAATCCGGCCCAGGAGCAAGCTGGACCTTTACTCCAGGCACGTATTCGATTGTGCAATAAGGGATCGGGGTACGTACCCGTGCCGCCTGATATGATGGCATCATGATCATCGTTGCGAACTGGAAGGCATATGTAGAAACGACAGAAAAAGCGCGTACCCTTTTTTCTCGTGCAAAGAAGATCGCACCTAAGACTCGAGTGCGCATCGTGCTCGTGCCGCCCGCTCCGTTCCTCGGCATGCTCGCTCCGAAAAATAAATCCTCCGTCGCGTTTGGCGCTCAGGATGTTTCCACCATGCCTGGCGGGGCGCACACCGGCGAATCCACCGCGCAGTCGATTGCTGGCGCGGGAGCGTCCTATGTCCTGGTAGGTCATTCTGAACGTCGCGCACGCGGCGAATCGCTTGCGGATACAGCACAAAAGATCAGTCATGCCCTTGCACACGATCTCATTCCCATCTTGTGCGTGGGCGAACGAGAGCGTGATACGGAAGGGAAATACCTTGCCTTTGTGCGCGAAGAGATCACGGCAGCGCTCACGCCGCTTTCTCCCAAAGATCGCGGTCGAGTCATTATTGCGTATGAACCTATCTGGGCGATTGGAAAGACAGCGGCGGATGCCATTTCTCCTATGGATCTCTCAGAAATGATTCTGTATATCCGTAAAGTGCTTGCGGAGATTTTGCCCGGGAAATCGAGTGCGCGTACGAAAGTGCTTTATGGCGGGTCGGTCGAGCCGGCAAACGCGCGACAACTTGCCGGTTCCGCACGTATCGATGGATTTCTCGTAGGGCATGCCTCGGTAGAACCGGCGCAGTTCGTGGAACTCGTTCACGCGATCTCCTGATTCGTATGAGAAAGTCAGTTCGTGTACACCCGGTCACTGCGAACGCGTCGACACCTACCTAACCCATTCGCCCCTATGCCGATCACGAACACTTCGAAAGGAATGAGAACCGTGCACGATATTCCCGTACTGCGCGATATCCCGGTACTCGTACGTGCCGCGCTCAACGTACCGATCGAACATGGCGGCGTTGCCAATGACTACCGCCTGCGACGCGCGCTTCCGACTCTGCAGTATTTATCCGAGCGTGGCGCGCGCATCGTACTCGTGAGCCATATCGGAGATAAAGGCACGGAAACACTGAAGCCCGTCGCTGACGCGCTCTCAAGACTCATTCCGAACGTTTCATTTTGCGAAACGACCATAGGCGAAGCAGCACGTCAGGCAGTGCGCGCGCTGCACCCGGGTCATATCCTCGTCTTGGAGAATGTGCGCCGCGATCGGGGCGAAACGGAAAACGATCCGCTGTTCGCAAAAGAACTCGCCCTGCTCGCGGACGTATTCGTACAGGATTCTTTTGATACATGCCATCGCATGCATGCATCTGTGGTTGGCGTGCCCAAACTCTTACCGAGCTATGCGGGAATATTGCTTGCGGAAGAGGTCCAAGAGCTTGCAAAAGCGATGCGTCCCGGACACCCTGCGCTTGCGGTCATCGGTGGTGCGAAGTTTTCTACCAAGGAGCCCGTACTGAAATCTCTTCTAAAAGTGTATGACCATGTATTTGTGGGCGGTGCGCTCGCAAATGATTTTTTGAAAGCATCGGGACATGACGTAGGCGTTTCGCTGGTGTCAGGCGCACCTGCGGACGATATCCGCACGCTTTTGGAGAACGAAAAACTCGTGGTGCCGACTGATGTGGTCGTAACGACGCCAGAAGAAAGCGGCACGCCTGATGCCCGCACTCGCGCGCGCGTAACCGAACCGCGTGCCGTGGGAAAGAACGAATCGATTCTTGATGTGGGACCGACCACGTCAGCACTTTTGGCGGAACTCGCACGTACGAGCAAAACCATTTTATGGAACGGACCGCTCGGTAATTACGAGCATGGCTTTACGGACGCCACCGATGCGCTTGCGCGCGCTATTGGCGCAAGCAACGCCCATTCCGTAATCGGAGGAGGGGATACCATTGCGGCGATTGAAAAACTGGGCACCTTGAGT
>DATLDL010000022.1:0-9178 GCA_035525885.1 Minisyncoccota bacterium
CGCCATCAGCCACCTCAAGAATTCCCGTCGCGTTATTTCGAATACCGCCGTTAGCAAAAGCGCTATAAGCACTCGTGATATCCAACAGGCGCACCTCGCCACCGCCCAGCACGAGCGTGAGGCCATACTGGTTTGGGTTGCCGAGCGTCGTGAGGCCGAACGACTTCGCCAGATTAATAGCGTTTTGTATCCCCACTAAATAAAGGACCTTGATCGCGGGAATGTTAATCGACTGCGCAAGTGCGGTCTCAAAGGTCATAGGACCGCGGAAGTGTCCATCAAAATCTTCTGGTGCATAACAGGGCGGTGTGCTGTTACTGACATCTTGCGGATTACACGATGTGGAGAATTGCGTCGGCACGTCAAAAATAACCGTGTTGCGTGTGTAGCCACGCATGAGCGCGAGCGCATAAATAAACGGTTTCATCGTTGAACCTGGCTGACGGAGTGACAGGGTTGCGTTGTATTGTCCGTCTATTTTTTTGTCAAAAAAATCCCGTGACCCGACCATTGCCAAAATTTGTCCGGTGGTCGGATCAAGCGCAATGAGCGAAGCGTTCGACGCTTTAAAATCTTTTTCGTTTTTAACCGCGTAGGCGCTCACAATAGATTCGGCCTTCGTCTCAAGGTCTGCATCAAGCGTGGTGGTCACCTTGAGTCCGTTAGTGAGCGCGGTCGTGCCGTACTTTTGTTCAAGATAATCCAGAATGTAGAAGACAAAATGGGGCGCGATGATGGAGTTCTGTTTCTGAGTTGAGAAGGCGACGACCGCGCGCGCCGCTTCTTCGTATTGCGTATCAGTGATAAAGCCAAGCTCTTTCATGCGTGCAAGTACCACGTTTTTACGTTCCTCGAGCCGATCGCGATGGGTGCCATACGGCGAGTAGTAGCTTGGGGCCTGGATCATAGCGGCAAGATAGGCCGCCTGAGGAATTGAGAGGTCATTTGCGGAAACGCCAAAATAGATCTCACTTGCCGACTCAATGCCGTAGAGCGTGCCGCCGTACGGAATATTGTTGAGATACGTTTCCAAAATCTGGTTTTTGGAATACGACTGCTCAAGCTTCATGGCGAGCACCCACTCATGAATTTTACGAACGACACTCTTCTCGTTGGTCAGGAGCGTGTTTTTCACCACCTGCTGGGTTATGGTCGATCCGCCTTGCGACAACGAGCCGCCCACGACGTCCGCGAGCATGGCACGGATAATGGAGGTGATGCGGATACCGCCATGGTCGTAAAAGCTCGAGTCCTCGATGGCGATAGTCGCGTTCAGGGCGTTTTGAGAAATTTGCGCAAGCGGCACTATTTCTCGACGAGCGTCCCGATTGTAGTCATAGAGCAGAATTTGTCCGGTGCGATCGTAAATGCGCGTCGACTGATCGACTTGGCGAGTCGCGAACGAGGCGATGTCGGGCGTCGGTGCGAGCGCGACCGTGAGTAGAATGGCGCCCGCAATACCAAAACCAAGGCCGCAAACGACAAACGACCCGAATAGAAAGGGATGGCGGAATCTCTGGGAGAGCGCATGCAAAGAATGCTTCTTCGGCATGACGGAAATGCTAACACACGCGCACCAATTTTGGTGCGCGTGTGTTCCGGATGGGATTTAGCTCGCTTCCTCTTCTTCTATTTCTTCGCCCACCTCTTCCTCATCTTCTTCCTCTTCACCTTCAGCTTTAAAACCCACCACTTCCTCAACCTCTTCTTTCTCCTTGTCCCACTCCATATAATTAATGGATATTACGTAAAGCGCTCATAATGTGCGAGCCGGTATATTTGACCAAAATCATAATTTTCTGCAAGTACTTCTGATGCATCGTGTGGATAGTAAAGCTTTTTCTTCATAAGGAGCGCTCTGCAAGCGCGGCAATACCTACCGCAATCGCATCAAATTCATCATCCAAACGTTTTTTCTTTGGAGGAAGGACGAGTAGCCGGGGAATCATGAGCGCAACGGCGCGTTTATCTGCGGCACCATAGCCCGTAACCGCCAACTTCACTTGTTGTGGAGAAAATTCGCGCAGAGGAATGCCTGCACTTCCTGCCGCTGCAAGAATCGCTCCTCGTGCCTCTGCTACCCCAATCGCCGTTTTCTTATTCGTACTAAAAAAAAGAGTTTCAAGCGCAAGCAAGGCAGGGCTGTAGGTTTCTATGGCAAGTGCCACGGCGGCCAAAACTGCGGCAAGGCGCTCTTCACGCTTACCTTTGGGGGGTAACACGCAATCGCTCCACACGAGTGTGGGTTGTGACGGATCTCCCTCGAGGATTGCAATGCCGAGTCGATCAAAACCAGGATCGATGGCGAGGACACGCATCTTATTCGCGCGTGGTTTCATAGCCGCGCGCATTCGTGTACACCGTTTGGACGTCTTCTTGCTCATCAAGGGAAGACAAGAGTCCTGCAAGTTTTTCCTCATCCTCACCGGATACATCCATAAGCGGTTCGTTTGGGGTATACGAGCCATCTGCTGATTTAGTGAACGCCCACGCTGCGGCACCCGGCGCAGCAAGCTCCAGGTTGTTTTGCGTGAGTATGAGTTTGATTGCTTGCGTCGTACGGTTCCGGCTGTCGGTGAGTGCGTCCACTATAACCGCGGTGCCGCTGGGGCCGTACGCCTCGTATACCACCTGTTCAAGGTCGCCAGAATCTTTGGAGGCGCCCTTCGCAACGGCGCGCTCAATGTTGTCCTTGGGCATGTTTGCCGCCTTTGCGCGCGTAATGACGGCAGCAAGTGCGGGAGCAGAAACGCTACCCGCTGCTTTTTTAGACTCAAGTGCAATCAGGCGTGCAAATCGTGCAAAAACGCGAGACTTTACTGCGTCCGTAACCGCCTTCTGTCGTTTTATCTGTGCCCATTTGCTGTGTCCGGCCATGTGGCTACGGTATCACAAAAGATTTTCTTTTTTCAAATACGCGCGACCTTTGGAAGTGAGGACGCGGCCGCGCAGTGAGCGCTCGATAAATCCAAGGCGGAGCAAAAACGGCTCATATACATGCTCGATGGTATCAGGATCCTCGTGGAGCGATGCCGCAAGTGCACGGATGCCTGCAGGGCCGCCACGAAACGTGGACTCAAGCGCATCTAAGTACCGACGATCGTCTTTGGTGAGTCCGAGCTCATCAATTCCTAAAAGCTCACATGCTTCGTCGCACACCGCTGCAGACAGCGCCTTTTCACGCACTTGCCCGAAGTCGCGAATGCGTTTTAAGAGTGCGTTCGCGACACGGGGAGTTGCACGGCTTCTCGAGGCGACGCGCTCCACTACTTCTTCGGGCGCCGTAAGGCCAAGCACTTTTGCTGAACGGCGGACAATGTCGCGAATGTCTTTGTCGTCATAAAAATCGAGTTGGTACACGCCGCCGCCAAAACGCGAGCGTAGTGGCCCAGAAAGCTGCGCCATGCGCGTAGTGGCACCCACAAGCGTAAATGGGGGAAGCGAGAGTTCAACCGTGCGTGCCGACGGACCTTTGCCAAGAATGATATCGAGCGTGCCGGAT
Organism: Minisyncoccota bacterium; assembly: GCA_035525885.1. Lineage (GTDB taxonomy): Bacteria > Patescibacteriota > Minisyncoccia > Phycocordibacterales > Phycocordibacteraceae > C7867-001. The sequence continues at coordinate 3,503 of DATLDL010000022.1, forward strand.
TCAAGTGCGGGGTAGAGCAGCTCCTCGATTTTTGGTGAGAGCTGGTGGATTTCATCGATAAACAAAACGGTTCCGGGCTCAAGGTTGGTAAGAATTGCGGCAAGATCAGCGGCGCGCTCGATTGCGACACCCGATGTTGTTTTCAAAGGGGCTTGAAGCGCTTCAGCAATAAGATGCGCGAGTGTGGTTTTGCCAACCCCGGGAGGGCCATAGAAGAGAAGATGCTCGGGCATATCGCCGCGCTTCTTTGCTGCATCAAGCACGATACGCACATTATCTTTTACTTGCGACTGACCTACGTATTCATCCCACGACGAGGGGCGAAGCGCAGCATCCAAAGAAGCGGCCAGTTCATTGGGGGAAGTAGAAGGGGGGGTTGACATAAAAATCGACTATGCTAGCATTCTAGCACACCTCGACGCAGAGGTTTTTCTTTTCTTCCCGCCTATACTCCTCTAGGCAAGGCTTGACGGCTTCGGGCGCCTCCCCAAGGTTTTTCTGGTGCCTCACTTCGGTGAGGAGTGCTGGGAACTCCCTCAGGTGTTTCGTCCACCCTCACTTTATTGTGAGGACCGTCTAGAGGAGTATGTGCAGGAAGAAACACACAGCCGCCCGAAAGGGCGGCTGTGTGTTTCTTCCTGACTACGCTCGCGGGAGATCCACCATGCGACTCACTTCCTCGAGAGAGGTAACTCCTTGCAATGCCTTAACCACACCATCCTGCGCCATGGTGAGATACCCCTGCTTCGCGGCCATAGTGGCAATTTCACTGTCAGAAGGTTTTTCGCGTAAAAATGCAGCGAGCTCATCATCCATAAAAATACCTTCATAGAGACCCGAGCGACCTTTGTAGCCCGTCTCATCTTCGCTTTCAGGGGCGGGATCCCAGACCATTTTCGTATTTTCCGGAATCAAACTGGTATCGGTAATGCCCGCAAGCACGCGATCAACTGTTTTTTTCTCCGCATCCGTGAGCGCGCGCTGTTTACGTTTTTCCGGATGGAGTTTGCGTACCAAGCGCTGGGCCATGGAAACGGTAATCGACGAGCCAAATGATTTGGGATCCATGCCAAGATCAACGAGGCGCGGGAACGTGCCGGCGGCGTTATTCGTATGGAGCGTTGAAAACACAAAGTGACCCGTAAGAGACGCTTCAATAGCAATACCTGCGGTTTCGCCATCGCGAATTTCACCGACCATGATCACGTCCGGGTCTTGGCGCACAATGGAGCGCAGACCATCAGCAAAAGTGTATTTTTTTGTTTCCACTTGCGTTTGCACGATGCCGTCGAGGTGATATTCGACCGGATCCTCGATAGTGATGATCTTGATGTCCGGCGTATGAATTTCTTTCAGGAATGAGTACAGGGTAGTCGTTTTACCGGATCCGGTTGGACCAGTCGTAAGCAGCATCCCGTTTGAGCGTCGAATTTCAGTTTCAAGACGAGCGAGGAGTTTAGGATGAATACCCAAATCTTTCAGAGAAACGTTAATTGATGCAGGATCAAGGAGACGAAATACGATGCCTTCACCATAGGAGCCGGGAATGTATGAGGCGCGTACGTCAATTTGCACCGGACCTTTCATGATGGCGAAACGGCCGTCTTGTGCGCGATTGGCAACGTTAAGTTTTACGCCCGACAGCAATTTCAAGCGAGAGTTAATTTGCTTGTAGACCAGTGGCTCGAAAAAAAAGATGTCAGTCAAAAGGCCATCAAGGCGAAGGCGAAGGCGCGCCTTACCTTCTTCTGGTTCAAAGTGGATGTCAGATGCTTTGAGTGCGAACGCTCCTGCGAAAATTGCTTCCAGAATTTTAGATACGCGTGCCAAACTCTTTTCTTCAGTGGCAGCGGTAATAGTGGCGCGCAAGTCCGCAAGCGTACTGATTTTTTTAGTGAGCGCAGCAAGGGATTCGGGAGTAATTTCAAACACGCCCGGCTTCGTTTCTGCGGCAAATGAGAGATCGGCATACCGTGCAAGTACGCGCTCCAGACTTCGCGCAGAGACGAGGTGCCGTTTTACGTCAAAGCCGCTTGTTGCAAGCTCTTCTACAAGTGCATGTAGCGCTGGATTGTTGGGATTATGTACGGCAAGCGAGAGGTGTTTGGCTGAACGCGCAAAAGGAGCCGCTTCAGCTTCGCGCGCCTTTTGTTCCGGTACCGAACGGAGTGCCTCAGCGTCGATTTGGGTAGTGGAGAGGTTGACGTAGGGGAGTCCGTATTTTTCGGAGAGGATTTTAGCAACGTCTTCTTCCTCGCGTTCGCGTACTTCAGCAAGCGCCGCATGCTCACGCTTTAGGTCAAAGGGAAGGTCCATGTAGGGCAATAATAGCACCCAAAATACGCCATTTTGGGGGTACTTGACAAAATAGAGCGGTGTATGATATTATATACCCAAGTTCACCACGGAGGTTCTTTCCCATGATCAAGTTCATTGCGGTGCTGTTCCTCGCCTTCTCTTCCACGTTCGCCTTCGCTGGCCCGGATTATCCGGTTACGCGCGGCGCCAACGACGGCGGTTGGGGGGCGCTCGGGTACCCGCCCCCGCCTGCCGGCTACTACTATGACTGTCACAGTGGTCGCTGCGTTCCGGTCATCGATCGGACGTATCGCAACACTGCCGCCAATCACGACTGTGCCAATGTCGGGATCCGGCCCAGTATCTTCGGCGGGCTCAGCAAAAACGTGCTCAAGCAGGTACTGTCGAGCGTGAGTGTGGGCTACAACACCTGCTCGCAAAACACTTCGACCCGCTAACCACGTTCCGCTGTCCTCGGTCACCCTTCGCGCGCTTCATCATTGTGATGAGGCGCGCTTTTCTTTTGGGGAGTACAATCTCTCTATGAGAGCCGAACAAACGATTCAGTCGCTTGAACAACTCAAAGTTGAAGCAGCATCGCTCGTCGCAGAACTTACTCCTCTTCCCGATAGCGCGACACTCATTACGCTTTCGGGAATACTCGGCGCTGGAAAAACAGCATTTACTAAAGCGGTTGCTGAGGAACTGGGATTAACAGACATGGTAACCAGTCCGACGTTTGTTTTGGAAAAAATATATGCATTGCCAGCGGGAAGTGCATTTAAAAAACTCATTCACATCGATGCGTATCGTTTGGGCAGTGGTGAAGAAATGGCGCCCCTCGGTTTTGATGAAGCGATGCGCGAGCCGTCGAATCTGATTTTGCTTGAGTGGCCGGAGCGCGTGCATGAAGCGCTCCCTCTTCCGGCGATACGAATTGCTATCGCCGCACTGCAGGATGGGTCGCGCCGATTTTCGTATGAAAAAATCCTCTAACAAAAAGCGTCTCGTGCTCCTTGATGCGCACGCCATCATCCATCGCGCATACCACGCGCTTCCGGACTTCACTTCGCCAAGCGGTGAACCTACGGGCGCACTCTACGGGCTTGTCTCCATGTTGCTTAAGATCATCACTGATCTCAAGCCGGATTTTATTGCCGCATGCTATGACCTTCCCAAGCCCACCATTCGCCATGAAGCGTATGCGGGGTACAAAGGAACGCGCGCGAAAACTGACGACGCGCTTGCCGCGCAGCTGCAGTCATCGCGCAACGTCTTTGAAGCATTTTGCATTCCTCTGTATGAGCGTGAGGGGTTTGAAGCCGATGACCTTTTGGGCACTATTGCTGCGGAGGTAAAAGAAAAAGGAGGCACCGAAGTGATTATTGCATCAGGCGACATGGACACGCTCCAATTAGTCGACGATGACACCGTAAAGGTCTACACCCTCAAAAAGGGTATTAACGACACCATTCTCTACGACGCGAAAGCGGTTCAAGCGCGCTATGGATTTCCGCCCAACCTCATTCCAGATTGGAAAGGACTTCGCGGCGACCCTTCAGATAACATCAAAGGCATTCCAGGTGTCGGTGAAAAGACTGCGACCGATCTCATCACTAAATTCGGCACGATTGAGCAGATATACAAACAGCTTAAAAAAGACGAAAACGTATTCCTCAAAAAGGGAATTAAGGCGCGCATGGTCGGTCTCCTGAAAGAGCACGAGGAGGATGCGGTGTTTTCCAAGATGCTTGCCACCATCCGGCTTGATGCACCGATCGCTTTCAAGCTTCCGCCGCATGACTGGCTTGAAAATGTGGACGCCAAGAAAGTGCTGGCCTTGTTTGATCTGCTCGGATTCCGCTCGCTTCGCGAGCGAGCTAAAAGTGCGCTTCAGGTGGGGGCAGCACGCGAAAGTGAAAGCGCGGACATAGCACTGGCTGAGGAAGTAGCAGAGGAGAAAATTGATGACACTCGTCTTGCCGAAGCAAAAGTCATGCTCTGGCTTATTTCTTCCGAGTTTACCAATCCATCACGCGAAGACATTTTTGCGTTCACTAAAAAAGAAAAATTTGCAGAAGCGTACGCGGTACTCGAAAAGAAACTGGCAGACTCTGGTCGCGTACAAGAGGTATACGAACACATCGAAAAGCCACTTATACCGATCCTTAAGGAAATGAAAGAGTACGGTGTCCTGATCGATCCTGCGGTGCTGCAAGATTTGCAGAAACGCTATCAGAAAGAGCTTGGCGCGACTGAAGCGCGTATTTACAAGCAGGCAGGGCATGAGTTCAATGTCAGCTCCCCGAAGCAGCTTGGTGTCGTACTTTTTGATGAGCTTGGGCTTACGCCCGAACGCCAAAAGAAAACGGCAGGCGGTGAGCGTTCGACGCGTGAAAGCGAGCTAGAGAAAATACGCGACCTCCACCCGATTGTCAGCGACATTCTGGAGTTCCGAGAAATTCGAAAACTCCTTTCGACCTACATTGAGAACATATTGCCGCTTCTTGATGAAGGACATCGGCTCCATGCAGAATTCTTGCAGACGGGTTCTGCAACCGGACGCATGGCTGGGCAGAATCCAAACCTCCAGAATATTCCCATTCAGTCAGAGCGCGGCCGCGCAATTCGCCACGCCTTTGTAGCAGCGAAGGGTACCGTGCTTGTGGCGCTCGACTACTCGCAAATTGAACTCCGGCTCGCTGCCATTCTTTCGGGCGATGAAAAACTCTGCGATATCTTCCGGAACGGCCGAGACGTACACCGGGAAGTTGCTGCGCACGTTTTCCATGTGCCACCGGAAAAAGTCGACAGCGAAATGCGTCGGCGTGCAAAAGTGATCAATTTCGGCATCCTCTACGGCATGGGCGTAAACGCACTTCGTGCACAGCTCGGAACTACCACTGCGGAAGCGCATGCTTTTTACGAGGAATACTTCGGGCAGTTTAAAGAACTTGCTGAGTATTTGGAGCGCACGAAGGGATTTGCACGAAAACACGGCTACACCGAAACGTTGTTTGGACGTCGTCGCCAATTTCCAGAAATGAAATCAAAACTTCCGTATGTGGTTGCGCAGGCGGAACGCATGGCAATTAATGCACCGATACAGGGCACTTCCGCGGACATCATTAAGCTCGCCATGGTGCGCGTGCGCGAACTGTTCGAGAAAGAGGGGGTGCGGGACGATGCACATATTTTGCTTTCAGTGCACGATGAATTAGTGATTGAAATACGTGAATCGTGCGTAAAAGCGATGCGGGAGAAGATCAAGGACGTTATGGAGAGCATTGTTCCAAAAGAAGAGTCGAGAGGCGTGCCCGTCACGGCGGAAATGAAAGTGGGGCCGAATTGGGGCGACCTCACGCACGTGTAAACTAG
>DATLDL010000028.1:0-9860 GCA_035525885.1 Minisyncoccota bacterium
GAGGCGAAGATGTCGCGTCTCTCCGACGAGCTTTTGAAAGATATTGAGAAAGAGACCGTTGATTGGAACCCGAACTACGACGCGACGCGCGAAGAGCCGAAGGTGCTGCCTTCCGCCGTGCCGAATCTTCTTTTGAACGGCACGCTCGGCATTGCGGTCGGTATGGCAACAAACATTCCTCCGCACAACTTGAAAGAAGTGGTCGACGCTACGGTGCACCTTATTGAAAACTCTGATGCTTCGACGGAAGACCTGCTCGGCTTTGTAAAAGGTCCTGATTTTCCACTAGGTGGCGTTGCCTTTAATCAGGCGGATATCAAGCATGCCTATGCGAACGGCAAAGGTCCGGTCGTGGTGCGCGGCGAGGCGGAAATAATCGATGACGGCAAGAAGGATTCGAAGATCATCATTACCTCCATCCCGTATCGCGTGAACAAAGCAGAACTGATTACACGCATTGCAGAACTCGTACAGGAAAAGAAGATTGAAGGTATTCGTGACCTGCGCGATGAGTCCACGTCTGACATTCGCGTAGTCGTTGAACTGAAGGGTACGGCGCATCCGCAGGCAGTTTTGAATAATCTTTACAAATACACGGAACTTGAGACCACGTTCCACTACAACATGCTTGCTTTGGTAGGCGGCGTGCCGCAAACGCTCTCGCTCAAGTCCATGCTTGCGGAATTCGTGGATCACCGCCAGACGGTCGTGAAGCGCCGTACGGAATTTGATCTTCGGAAAGCAGAAGAGCGTGAGCACATTCTCCTCGGACTCTCGAAGGCGCTCGACCACATCGACGAAGTCATTGCGATTATCAAAAAAGCAGCGGATATTCCTGCAGCAAGTGCAGCGCTCCAAAAGAAATTCGGCTTTTCTGTACTACAGGCAGCAGCTATTCTTGAAATGCGCCTGTCAAAGCTTGCCGGCCTTGAGCGCAAGAAAATCGAAGACGAACTTACAGAAGTGCAGGCGCTCATCAAAAAATTGAAAGATATTCTTTCTTCAGCAAAGAAGATTCTTGCGGTGGTAAAGGCAGAACTGATTGAGCTAGGCGAGAAGTACGGCGATGACCGTCGCACGAAAATTGTGAAGGGCGGCGTAAAAAATCTCTCGGTTGAAGATTTGGTGCCTGACGAAGAGTCGGTACTCGTGCTTACTGCGGGCGGCTACGTAAAGCGTACGAACCCAGACGAATACAAAGCGCAGAAGCGCGGCGGGGTGGGTGTTGTCGACATTGCGACCAAAGAAGAAGATGTGGTGACGCATTTCTTGGTTGCGTCCGCACACTCGGACCTCCTTTTCTTTACGGACTACGGCAAGGCGTATCAGCTCAAGATGTACGAAATTCCTGAAGGAAAGCGCGCAACCAAAGGCAAGAGCATGATGAATTTCCTTCCGCTTGCAGGCGATGAGAAAGTCACGTCTATTCTTACGGTACAAAAGGGCGCAGCGTGGGACGCGCTCTCGGTAGTGTTTGTGACCGAGCAGGGTGTTGTGAAAAAAGTTGCGGCAAAGTCATTCTCCGATGTACGTCGTTCCGGCATCATTGCCATCAATCTCAAAGGCGCTGATAAGTTAGTTGCGGCACAAACCGCAGGTGAAGGCGACAGCGTTTCCATAGTGACCCAAAAGGGCCAGTCTATTCGTTTTGATGAGGGAGATGTGCGCCAGATGGGTCGCACCGCAGGCGGCGTGCGCGGCATGAGTCTCAAGAAAGGAGATGTAGTGGTGTCAGCGGAAGTTATTCCAGCAGATAGCAAAGACGCATCACTTCTGGTGATTATGAGTAAGGGCTACGGCAAGCGCACGGAAATGGAAGAGTACAAGATTCAGGGCCGCGGTGGCTCGGGTATCAAGACCGCAGAAGTCACGCCAAAGACGGGAGAAATCATTGGTGCCAAAGTAGTGGATGGTTCACAGCTTGAACAGGAGATCGTGGTTATTTCCAAAAAGGGACAAGTGATCCGCACCGCAGTCTCTGGTATTCCATCGCTCTCCCGCGCAACGCAGGGCGTGCGCGTTATGAAGCTCTACGAGGGCGACTCCATTGCCTCGATGGTTGCGCTCTAATTCAGACTCTCCAATGACTGAAAGTTGTTCTTGCTACAGAGTTGTAAAAGCAAATATCCTAAGGTAGCGTTGAGGGGACTCATAATCTATCTTCAAGGAGGAAGGAAATGGCTGATAAGTTAGAGTTGCTTGAGTACGTCCAATTGCTTAAGAATTGTTTTGGTGATGTACGAGCTACCTATGACTCTACGCGGAAAGAATGGCATGTGCGTATTCCGCGAATTGGATTCACTACCTGCAGTGAAAGGGAAGACGATCCAAATGAACATCATGGAATTGCAGATGACCTTGAGTCCGCGGCAGTGAAAGCATCAGCAGCTCGAGGGGCTACTCGGGGAAAGTGAACGGCGCGTATGTATGACGCGCCGTCTTCTATTCACAAATGAGTGCTAGGGATGGGAAGCGTGCATGCTATTTTATATGCATGAGTCCCGTTAGAAATTGCGGACACGTTGGTCGAGACCGTGATGCGGGTTCGTTTACTAGTTTTAATCAAATAGGGTTCGGTCGTGCAAGTTGCGCGTCTGCGTCCTATTTCTAACGGGATGAGTCAGCACTTTAGCGACCCGCATTCGGCAGTACTCCAAATGGGACTTGCGGAAGGCGCGCGGGTAGCAGATTTAGGAAGCGGTACGGGGCACTACGCACGTTCAGCTGCAGGTGTGGTTGGTCCAAATGGCAAAGTCTACGCCGTTGATGTGCAGGAAGATGTGTTACGGCATGCAAAGACAGAGCATGGCACTCTGCATCATCACCATAAGGCAGGCATCATTGAGGCGGTGTGGGGCGATATCGAACGACATGCGGGGACGAATCTCCGCGAGCATTCGCTTGATGGCGTCATTCTTGCAAACACCCTCTTTCAGATCGAAAACCGCATCGGGCTTATTGGCGAAATCAAGCGCATTTTGAAACCAGGAGGGAAGCTGCTGGTAGTGGATTGGGCCGGCGCATATGGCGGTATGGGACCCACCCATCTGCAAGTGGTACCTGAGCATGAGGCGGAAGCGCTGTTTATAAATGGAGGGTTTCATAAAGGTAAGAGTTTCCGATCGGGGCCGCATCATTACGGCATAGTCTTCACCGCTCCATAACCTATGAAAATCTCTCTTTTCCAAGGCATCATCATGGGCGTTTTTGCGGTCGGTGCACTCATTGGGATTTTCGTATTTGCGACGTTCGATTCCAACAGCGGTTCAGTAGGAGCGTCGATCGGCACGGTGACGATCTGGGGAGTGGTACCGCGCGCAGACGTTTCAAATGCGCTCAAAGAAATTACTGCCACCGATAAAAGTCTGGAACATGTCTCCTATGTCCAGCACGATATCGCTACGTTTAAAAATGATCTTGCGGCAGCCATTGCGACTGGCAGTGGCCCCGATCTCCTCCTCATTTCTCAGGAACAGCTCTTTTCTCTTCGTAATTTTATACAAACTATTCCCGACGCAACGCTTCCTGCGCGCACGTTCCAGAGCAGTTTTGTGGGCGAAGCGCAACTGTTTCGAACCACTACCGAGGTGTATGGCGTTCCGGTATTGGTGGATCCGCTCGTCATGTACTACAACCGCAGCACGCTTACCTCAAACGGAATCGCAACGCCTCCCAGTACCTGGGAAGCGATCACGGGCTTGATTCCTAAGATAACCACGAAGACACCCGCAGGACGCATTACGCGCGCGCTGACGGCGCTCGGGAGCTATGACAACGTATATGACGCGCGCGGTATTTTGTCTGCGCTCTTTCTGCAAACGGGCGTCAGTATGTCAGTGCCATCGGTAAACAATACGCGGCGAGCGGCGCTTGCGGGAACCGCAGGAGAAGCCGTACTCCGCTTCTATACGCAATTCGCTGATCCTACTAAAGTGTCGTACACCTGGGATGCGTCGCTTTCCAGCTCGCGCCAGACCTTTTTGATCGGCGATCTGGCACTCTATTTCGGCTACGCGTCTGAAGCCGCGTTCATACGTGCCGCAAGCCCGAACCTTGATTTTGATGTCGCTCCTCTTCCGCAGCCAGCAACGGCGACTAACAAAAGCACGTATGGTCTTGTGTACGCACTGGTGCGCGCACGAGGTACCGATAATCCAACAGGCGCATTGAATGCGGCGTTGTACCTTGCTGGCTCGTCGGGGCAGCCATCATTGTCTTCAAATACGGGCCTTGCCCCCACCTCGCTGGTCACTATTAACGCAGGAACGAGCGACCCTACGCTTGCCATCGCCTACCGTTCGGCGCTCTACGCGAAAGGGTGGCTATCCCCAGACCCGAACGATACTGACCGTGTATTCTCCGCTATGATTCAGGGAGTAACGAGTGGCGGATTGGACTTACGCGCTGCGCTTGCTAGCGCGGAACGGTCTCTAAACGCTCTCTTTCAATAACGCATGACCCCACTTCTCATACGCCTCCTCTTCATTGCGATCTTGGTTTTTTCGGTTACTCCTGCTGTTTTCGTGCATGCAGAGGACGTAACTACTCCTCCAAGCACACTTGAAAACCCGCTTGGTCCAGGCATTACGCTGAATGAGTTGATTGTGGAAGTGCTTCAGCTGGTAGTAACCATCGGAGCGATTGTGGTGGTGCTCATGCTCGTGTATGTGGGATTCATGTTTGTTATGGCCCGGGGCGAACCTGGTGCCATAAGTGAAGCGCGTACCGCGCTCATGTGGACCATCATTGGCGCGCTCATCCTCCTTGGTGCGCAGGCGATCGCCATTGGTATACAGGAAACCGTAACCGAACTTTCGACACCCCCAGCTTCGTAATCTCCCATGGACACGTCTGCACTATCGGCCGCCACCTTCAAGGCATTTACGAACGACCTCATTGGCATCGGAAACGGCATTGTCATTCCGATGATCATTACGCTCGCCTTCGCCGTATTTATTTATGGCGTATTCAAATACTTCATCCTTCATGGTGAAGACGAGGAGTCGCGTAAACATGGTCGCGCATTTGCTATTTGGGGATTGTTGGGAATGGTAGTGATCTTTTCCATATGGGGATTTGTAAATCTGTTATTAGACACCCTCGGTTTCGTTGGAAGCTAAGGTAATGGCATACTTATGAGCATGAGAACATTTTCGGTATTCCTCCTGATTTCCTTTGCAATAGCTCCAGCCGCGGTGCACGCTGCAGGTACGGGCGGTCTTGCTCTATATCTTTTTTCCCTGCAGATCGTTGAGCTCATTAATCATGTTTTCGTTCCGTTCATTTACACCATCGGGTTTGTCATTTTCGTTTGGGGTTGTTTCAAGTATTTCATTTACGGCGCAGATAGCGAAGAAGAGCGCAAAAAGGGAAGAGACCTTGTCGTGTGGACGCTCGTCGGATTTTTCCTCATGACCTCACTCTGGGGCTTAGTGAACATCTTGACCGGCACCCTCAATTTCGGAATCTTTGGCAATACCACGCCGCCGGTGCCTACGCTCCCCACAGGAGCCAACTAAATTGCTTATCCACACCGGCCCCAAAAACCGTTGACTTTCGCGGCAATTCAACGCTACACTGAATGAGTTAACCACTTATCTATTCTATGAAAAAAGCCCTTATTACCGGTTCAAGTCTCGTTGCCGCGTTTTCAGTACCGTTGTTTGCCTTTGCTGCTGCCACCCCTACTGATCTCACGAGCTTGGGAACGACGATCGTCAGTCTCATCAATAACATCCTTGTTCCGCTCATCTTCTCACTCGCGTTTATCGTCTTCATCTGGGGTGCATTCAATACTTTCATCCTCGGTGCAAACTCAGAAGACGTTCGTGAAAAGGGCAAGAACCTCATGCTCTACAGCTTGATCGGCTTCTTCGTAATGGTCTCCATCTGGGGCTTGGTGAACATCCTCACGAACACTGTTGACCTTAACTCCACGACACCTGACTCTGTTCCAACTACAGACCCAGGCATCTTCAATCCAGTTAGCTAGTAACTAGTTGGCAGTGAACTAGAAAAACCCGCGCCACAAAGCGCGGGTTTTTCTTTAGAGCAGTTTTGCGTTTAGGCGAGGTGGCTATATGCTTTATATATACTCGTACGCATGAAAAACTTCTTTCTTCTCGCCGTGCTTTTGTTTGTACCAAGTGCCGTACATGCAGCAACGCGACTCACCACGTTCTACGCCTTTCTGGGTAAGGTCGTTGACCAAATAATTAACCCCATCATCCTTCTCCTCGCTTCCGCAGCATTCATCTTGTTTCTCTGGGGAGTATTTGAATTCATTCGCGATGCGGAAGATGAGGGTAAGCGAGAAGAAGGAAGGCGCGCCATGCTGTGGGGACTCATCGGGCTCGTTATCATTTTCGGCGCATACGGCATCATTAACCTTGCGCTCGCCACGTTCGACATCGACCCTATTGATCCAAACACTCTTGAGCGGGGAGTCGACGAAACCCAGTTTAATTAAATAAAAAAGCCCCAGCGCAATGCTGGGGCCGAAGAACAAAAAGAACTTCAGAAGTGATCTTCCGGGCACGACTCACTCATCGGCAGGAGCTTGTACTGCATCACGATTTGCGTGTCGCTGCGGAACCTCCGTAGCGTACCGCTGTGCTCGCGAGGCATCGTTGCTCTGCCGTCGGAATACAGCGTGCAGTGTCGCATGTTCGAATTTTCAGTCGCAATCCATTGCGACCAAAGACCCGCCATGAGCACGCACGTCTGCACTTTCTCCGCACTGAACGGTGCGCATGAGTAGGGAGCTACCTCCGGCACAGTCCGTACTGGCGCTATCGTTCTGGTGGAATCGCTACTGCATGAAACAGCGAGCATACTGACGACGGCGCTGGCGGCTATTAACCCCAGAGCAACCCTCAGCATAGTGTGGTGACGGAGCTCGGCCCAAACAAGAAGCGCTCCACCAAACAACAGACATCCGAACCAGTGGATCTGAAAGTAGATACCCAGGTCCGTCACTGTCGGGTTCTGCCATGGGAAAGTCCATAGCCGATAGACGACGAAGAAGAATACGGCGAATCCGATCCAAAATACGGGAACTCCGTATTTCCAGCTTTCCTCGAACCAGCTCGACAGACGTTCCCACGTAGACTTTTGTGGAGGTGACGCTGCCGCAACAGTTTCCACCTCACCCGTTGCAGGAGGAGGCGGGTTCGGTACCTCTGGTTTTTTTCTCCAAAGATACCAAACCAAGGGTATGAGCCCGAGGACTATCCAGCCGATCAGACCGTTCATTTCCCATCTCCAGGAGCGACTGCCTTCGGCTTCAGTGCCGCTTCGGCGCCCTTGACGATGGCCATGACGTCTTTCATGCCAGATTCGCCGCCGATCAGGATGGTCTTTTCATTACCGACCACTGCCTGAGCGACTTGTGCAGCGAGCACCGTTTCGCCGTTTGCGAGTCCGAGGAGCTTCTTTTGCGCCTCAAGACCCTTAGCTTCTCCGGTGAGCAATGCTTCCCGTGCATCCGCAGCGCCCTGGCCTTCTTCAGTCAGCTTTGCGCGCGTTGCGCGCGCATCGATGACCGTTTTTTCAGCTTGGGCACGAGCGATGGGAATGTTGGCAAGCGCAATGCTGACGTCGTGAGTGATATCCGGCGCAACCATTCTGGCCGAAATCATCTCGACGCCCCAACCTTCGATGCGTTTCTGAATCGCATCTTCGAGCAGGGAGTTGATGTCAGACAGGCCTGTAACGACTTGTCCCGCCGTCCGTATCGTGATTGCTTCGGCCAGCGTTGTTTCACCGGCATCTCGCATCTGCCTCTCGGCTTCTTTGAGCGTACCAATGTTTGCAACGAAGTCGAAGATGTTGACGACACGGAACTGGACGACGAAGTTCACTACGAGCGTCATCTGGACGTCGAGGTGCTCCTTCTCAGTATCTTTCGGACTCCGAGTAACTACCCGAATAGGGCGTACCATCCCTTCAGGCAAGTCAACCTTATCGTCTCCATGGAATACTTTTTCCGGATCTCCCGGAAACTGGAATTCCTGGAACGCTCGGGATTCTTTCCGGAGCTGCATCAGTCCCAGAGGGACAAAATGCGGACCCGGTTCTGCCTTGTGCAGAGCTTTTCCATAGAAGAAGAGTCCGGCCACCTTATCCGCCTCGACCGACTTGATCGAGAGAACGAAGTGGACCAGTGCTCCAAGAAGGAGTCCTGGACCGAAGGTGAAGTACTCGCCCGTAAAGCTGAAGATCGGCATTGTCCACGAGAACACGGCAGTGATCAGGGCGGCGATGTAGAGGCATGCCGTCGCTAAGACGAGAGACCAATACAGCGCCAGGTGTGGCTGCACTTCCGCAGATGCACCAGGCCCATTGGGGCTTGGCGAATTGGTGGGGGGGTTCATTACTAGTACCTCCTGTGTGAATGAGTAGAGCTTCTGTGTATACGATACATTAAATTACATGCTATGTCAATAGCGTGGAAATAGGCCGTAAAATCGGCAATTTGTGCTGGGGAGAGGAATCTCTCGCCCTACGGGCGCAGTACGGGTTTCGTATTCGTATCGCTCGCAGCGAGCTCACTCATATACTCAACCACCTTCGAGTCCTCTCGCACACGCCAAGCAGTTGGCGTGCTCCCAGCACATCCTCACGCTGTTCGTATGTGCTGGGGAGAGGACTCGAACCTCCATTCGGGTTTCCCCGTCTTGCTCCTAAGGCAAGTGCGTCTACCAATTTCGCCACCCCAGCGTGGGATCACTATATCGTATCAATCTTGCGTCGTCGCGCTTGCGGCTCGCAACACAGTGATCACAAATAATCCCCTCGCCGTCGCTCAGGGATTTTCGCGATCCCGTCTCGCGATGCTCGCTACTGCTCGCATAACGCTGCGACCCGCACCGTGTGGTCACGAGTCACTAAGCGTATTGCTCCAAGTCTTCGCAATCCGCTAAGTGCTCTCGACCCCAGCTCGCCGTCTTCGCAGACTCAGACATGGCTCCGCTTCTCACCAGTAAACGAAAAACGACATGCAGATGTCGTTTTTGTTTCTGGTGCGCCTACCTGGGCTCGAACCAGGGACCTTATCCTTAAGAGGGATCTGCTCTACCAACTGAGCTATAGGCGCAATGTTCCAAACTTTACACGATGAACGATTTTATTCAACGACCCTGCGCAGGTGAGGGGGGACATGCACCAGTACGTCATAGGGAATGCGATTCGTTTGTGTGGCAATGGATCGCACGGAATTTATGGCAGCCGGGTCACGACTAATGGCAATGACTGTGTCACCCGGCCGGACGTTGGGAATATCGGTCACGTCAAGCGAAGTCATGTTCATGCTGACGCGTCCTGCGATAGGCGCAGGTTGCTCGTGCACGAGCATGCTTCCGGTATTTGAGAGACGACGATCGACACCTTCGAAGTACCCGATCGGAAGTGTGGCAATTTTAGTTGGTCGCGCCGCAGTGAATGTTGCGTTGTATCCCACATTCTCGCCAGTTGGGACCTCACGTACTGAACTCACCACCGTGCGTAATTCAAGCACGGGCTTGAGCGGCAATGTGTTGCCTGGCGAAGTATCGAGGCCGTACAGACCGATTCCAAGACGCGCCGTCGTTGCTCCGGACTCGTTTCCAAATCGCACTCCTTTCGTTGCGGCAAAGTGACGTACCGAAATAGTAGGAAAGGATGCTCGCACCACTGGTTCCATTTCACTCCATGCCGCACGCTGACGGTCAGTAAGAGGTGAGACCGTAGAATCAGCGTCGCCTAAGTGTGTATACGTGCCTACGACCTGTATGTGCGGATGGTTTTGGAGAAGGGAAATAGCTTCTTTCAACTGCTCCTTAGTAACGCCAAGGCGGTGCATACCCGAATCAAGTTCAAGG
>DATLDL010000032.1:0-16235 GCA_035525885.1 Minisyncoccota bacterium
AACCGGCTTAGGAAGCGGAGAGCTTCAGGTGATCAATGTGTCTGTTCCCGCGAGCCCGACGCGTACGGGCGTTTACAATGCGCCGGGCGCGTTCACACCCATTGCCGGATTCGGCACGACGCTACTTGCCGGACAGGGAAACACCCTCTATGTCATTTCGGTCGCAACCCCCGCTGCTCCTACCGTGCTTGGAACGCTTGCCATTGGAGGCGCAGTAAACGACATTGCAGTGAACAGTACGGGGTCAGTCGCGTATCTTGCGACGCAGGTAAGCGCGAAAGAATTTGAGGCGATCAATCTTTCAGATCTTGCGGCACCCGCGCTCCTTGGAAGCGTCGATATTCCGAGTGCCACGTTCATGAATGGCGTGTGTTACAACGAAGTGCTCGACGAAGCGGTCGGCGCTACGCCGTCTGATGCCGGAGAGCTCATGACGTTCATTCCGCAATAGCTGCTATGAGATTTCCACGTATCACTTCCGGGTTCACGCTTGTCGAGCTGCTTCTGTACGTAAGCATCGCCTCATTTCTCCTCATTGCGGTTTCCGTCTTCCTTTCGACGCTTCTGTCTGCGCGGGTAAAGAATGAAACCGTTATGGAAGTAGAACAGCAGGGCTCTTTCGTTATGGACGTCATGACGCAAACTATTCGAAACGCTACGGCTATAAGTACTCCCGCAACCAGCACGGCTGCCGTTTCGCTTTCGCTTCGCACCGGAGTTGCCTCAACGACTCCTACCGTCTTCGATCTGGCGACCAGTACGCTCCGCGTCACTGAAGGGGTGGGGAGTTCGGTAGCGTTTACGAGCGCTGACATCGTCGCCTCAGATCTTCTTTTTTCAAATCTTTCAGGGAGCAGTACGCCAGGGACGATACGCATTCAATTTACGCTCACGGCGATCAATTCAAGCGGAAGAAATGAGTACGACTACCGCCGCACGTTTTACGGTAGTGCCACCCTACGACCATGAACCGCGGCTACATCACACTTATGAGCGTGCTTGTGCTTGGCGCGATTGGGGTCGCGATCGCGACATCGCTTCTTCTTATGGGCATTGACTCTTCTCGTGCAAGTTTCATCGAAGTGCAGTCAGGTCAAGCGAAAGGTCTTGCAGATGCGTGTGCGGAAGAAGGGTTGGAGCAAGTACGGCTTGCAAGCGGTTACACGGGCACTGGCGGGCTGACTCTCGGACAAGGAACCTGCGTATACACAGTCACGAGCCAAGGAGGGCAGAATCGCATCATCACGGCTTCGGGGACGGTTGGCACCATCATACGAAAAGTGAAAATCATACTCACCAGCATCACCCCATTACTCACGATCTCTTCTTGGCAGGAAGTTGCAGAGTAGTTACGGTTTCGAGGAAGGCCTTTCTATCACGATCACAGTGCCGCGATCGCTCGGGTTGATATGGTTGTGGTATTTCCAGGCCCCTACTTTCGTGAAGGTGTATTCGTACACGTCATTTCCATGTGCATACGCTGTTCGAACAAAAAGGAAATTCGCCCGATTAATTACCCGCAATTGGTCGAACCCAGGAAGGTCAGTGTGAGTGGGGTGTGGATCGGACCCTACCCACATGGGGCGGCCGGAGGTATCGACCCAGGCAACCGTGGTGCCGACTGCTACCGTAATGGTCTGCGGGTCAAATCCATGTTCGGTATATTTGACCACTATCTCCGCCTCGCCCGAAGCAGTCATTGGTTGCGGGGAAGGTTGTTTTGCGCGCTCGTGAGGAATCCAAAAGCCAACGATGCCGACCGCCGTGAGCACCCCGAAAATCAGTATGGTATTACGCACATCTATCATAAAAGGGCATACATGGGAGTGTTAGACTTGTGAAGTGATTATACCAGCTCTCTCAAAATGAAAATCGATTTCATAACCGACATAAATAAAGGTTTTGCCGAAGCGCTTGGCTACGCTGAAGTTGATGCGTATATGATAAAAGTCTTGTGGTGGCATTGTGGCGTCTTCACCCTCCTTGCTTTCGCCAATTCGGTTCTAAAAGTTGCGGCATATTATCCAAATCCTTTTGCGTGGCGCGTTATTAGTTCCACGGAAGCGCTTGTTACAGTCGGCATCGGGCTGGTTGCCTTGCTCGTCCCCGTTCTTTTACGGAGGAATATACAAAACCACTACATGTGGCGGATCGTCATAACGCTCGCGTTTTTAACCTACTCCTATCTGTTCGTATTCATTAGTGGCGGTTCGATCGAGATGCACTTCCACTTCTTCATCATAGCGGCGCTTATCGTCATGTATGCAGACTGGCGGCTCGGATGGATACTCCTTGTTTTGACCGGACTCCACCACATCATTCTCAATTATGTACAGCCGGGATGGGTGTACTTCTACGGCCGCAATGATTTCTCGGTCATTTCTCATGCAGTACCAGTACTTATTGCGGTTATCTTCACGACGAAGCTGTGTGAAGTGATTCGGGGAGGCGTCATGGCTCTCGATCTAACGAATCGTGGGATTTTGGCACAGACGCAAGGAGACCGCCCTAAGTAGGGGATTAGTCCTTGCTGCTACCACTGGGAGTGTATACTAAAAACTATAACCTTATTTACCATGCACCAAAAACGTTCTGTACAAGCTGGGTTTACGCTTATCGAAATTTTGCTCGTTGTCGCGGCTATCGCAATACTTGCTGGCATTGTCATTCTGGCTATCAATCCTGCCAAGCAGCTTGGCGATACGCGAAACGCACAGCGCCGTGCTGACGTGAACACCATCTTGAATGCCGCGTATCAGTACGCCATTGATAATAACGGTACGCTCCCTTCAACCATTGCAAGCTCAACATGCGCAGTGGCGACCAATGAAATCTGTGCCTCAGGCGCCGCAAGCTGCACAAGTCTCATTGATCTCTCTGTCATTACTGCTAACCAGAAATACCTGACCAGCATCCCGACCGATCCGTCTGGCGCAACCACGACGAATGGAACGGGGTACCGCATTGTAAAGAACTCAAACAGTCGCGTGACGGTGTGTGCGGTCGCTGCAGAGCAAAACGCAACAATCAGTGTAACTCGTTAGTCAGTAGTGGGCTTAGTGATTCTGGAGAAGCGAGAGACAAGGGAACTGAGAACTCCTTTTTGGTGCGTTATACTGCGTATAACTTTTCATGACTTTTGCGGATGACATGCATGCTGACTGTAAAAAGGATGTGGCGCAACTGCGTCTGCAGCTTGAAGCTGCGTCTCGCGAGCTTGAAGAGACGAAAAACGTTGCGCGTAATTTGCTAGATTCCCTCAAAGAAGAGCAAGACGTCCTGGCGCGAGCGAAAGCAAAAGATGAGACTCTGCTATCAAGTATCGGCGATGGGCTCATTGCGGTCGATAAAGATGGAGTCATCACGCTTGTGAACCCTTCGGCGTGCGCCATGCTCGGCGTGAAAGAAGAAGAGGTTATCGGGAATAAAATTTATGACATTCTGCCAGTGGCTTATGAAAATGGTACTCCCATACCGCGAGAGGAGCGGCTTATTTATCGCGCGATCGCGACACGGCAGATGGTGGTTAATGATCCGAGCCAGATCACTTGCTTTTTACGTAAAGACGGCACGCGATTTCCTAGCTCCATCACGGCAACCCCCATCCTTTTCAAGGATGAGCTCGTCGGCGCGATTGAGAGTTTCCGCGACATCACGCATGAGCGCGAGATTGATCGGGTGAAATCAGAATTCGTCTCGCTCGCTTCGCACCAGCTTCGGACCCCACTCTCAACGATCAATTGGTATGCGGAGATGCTCGTGGCAGGAGATGCGGGCGTGCTTACGGACGAGCAAAAGAAATATGTCGAGGAAATATATAAAGGTAACCAGCGCATGGTTGAGCTGGTGAATGCGCTCCTGAATGTCTCTCGGCTTGAGCTCGGTACATTCGTCATTGACCCAGAACCGACCGACGTAATTGCTATTGCGAAAGATGTCGTGCAAGAACTCGAGCCGAAGATCTTTGAACGCAAGATGGATATGAAAGAATCATACGCTGCCGACGTCCCTTCTATGAAGGTCGATCCCAATCTGATGCGCATTGTTTTCCAAAACCTCGTCTCAAACGCGGTCAAATACACGCCCCCTGAAGGTCACGTAACGCTTGCCGTTGAAAGTGTTGACGGGCCCGAGGGTTCGAAACGTTTACAGATAACGGTTTCTGATAATGGTTTTGGTATCCCTAAAGATGCTCAAGCGAAAATCTTCACTAAACTCTATCGTGCGGACAACGTTCGTATCAGAGAAACCGACGGTACAGGACTCGGTCTCTATATCGTGAAGTCGATTCTTGATCAGACTGGCGGTGGGATCTCTTTTGTGTCCGAAGAGAATAAGGGAACTATTTTTACCGCATTTCTACCTCTGGAAGGAATGCGTAAACGAGAGGGAACTAAGGCGCTCGGTTCTTAAAAGATATCCCCGTCTGGAACTATAGAAGAATACGGAAAGAAGTATACTAGAGAGAGTTTCTTCTATACGATATAAACTACATATGAGCAATCTCCCGAGCAGCACCCCGATATACACCGCAAAGACGTCTTCTTTCTGGCCATGGCTCCTTCTCATGTGGGGAGTATATGCCGGTATCGGCATGGTCGCTCCTATTGATGCGATCAGTTCGGCCAAATACGGCCTCTCAGAAATGGAGAATTACATTCTGCGCCTCTCGTTCCAACTGCCAATATTTATTCTGTGGGGATCGCTTTTCTATGGCACTTTCCGTTTTTGGCAATACACAAGAAGTATTGCGGGGTCGAGCGAGTTCTCTGGTTTTTATGCAATTGGAATCGGCCTCTCTGTTCTTATCGTAGGGCTCGTCTTTCCATCCTATGTGGGACTATTGAATTCTTATTATCCGCATAATCCTGCAATACAGCAATTGGTTTCTATGGTAAACCTCTACGGCTCCATCGCCACCTCTCTCATCGCCTTTGTCGCCTTTCTTGTCGGTGGGAAAAGACTTATTGTGCTTGTCCCCGAACGTTTCTCTCTGTCTCGCGCCAGCATGACCGTGGGGATTCTCGTTACGTTGTTTACGCTTGTGTATACCTACAGTCTTTTTCACAACCCAAATCGCCTGGTTGCAACGACGCCGGGTGTGGAACACCCTGCCTACTACTTACCCTCGGATTTGTGGATCGTACTCGGCGTTGTGATACCGTATGTGACTGTATGGGCGATCGGACTGTTTTCAGTGCTGCATTTGCAACATTTTGCTCGGTTTGTAGAGGGTAGCGTCTACCAAAGAGCGTTTCGCGCGATCGGAAGAGGAATTGCCTCCATCGTTCTTCTTTCTGTCGGCCTTCAGCTCCTGAGTCAGGCAGGCGCTCTCTTTGTCGACATCAGTTTGACTAAGATCCTGGTCATCATCTATCTGCTTCTCGCAGCCATTGCGATAGGGTATGTGTTTATCGCACAAGGTGCGCGAGAACTCGCTAAACTTGAGACGGCATGACACTCACTATGGTTTCCTATTACGAACAGATCGTCTCAGTTACCACGGATTACCTAGGGCCGGCTTCGAAGCGCTTCATTGATCGGCAAATCAGTTTTCATTTCAACAACAAAGACCACGAAACTCTAACCAAGGATGACGTGGCGAAACTTGCCGACTCGGTGCGTATTTCGCTTGGACTTCTAACTCAGGATGCGAAGATGGTAACAGAGGCCGAGGCGCGCATCAGGGCTATCGCCACAGCGTAGTTTTATGTCCATGATCGGCGGTAATTCCGTAGTCCTTGTAGTTGAAGACGAGCGGCCGCTTGCAGAAGCTATCTCGCTCAAGCTCAAGAAGAATAATTTTGACGTCGTAAGCGCACGTTCAGTTGAACAAGCGCTCGACTACTTGAACGGAAGCGTCGCTATTGATGCGATCTGGCTGGATCATTATTTGCTCGGCAAAGAAAACGGTCTCGATCTGGTGATGACCTTGAAAGGTTCTGAGGGTAAATGGAAAGGCATCCCCATATTCGTGGTTTCAAATACCGCAGGACCCGACAAAGTGCAGTCGTATATACGTCTCGGAGTTAATAAGTATTTTGTAAAAGCGGAAAATCGATTGGATGACATTATTACGGAAATTAAGAAGGCGTTAGTGAATCCGAGCGAATAATCAATGAATCTCGAGAAGAAGATTTTGGTAGTTGAAGACGAGCGCCCTCTTTCCGATGCGCTCTATGACCGGCTCACTCGGGAAGGATTTTCCGTTCTTGTTGCGCATGATGGGGAAGAAGGGCTTTCTATCGCGATTCGCGAAAGGCCCGATCTTATTCTGCTCGACGTCGTCATGCCGGTAATGGATGGACTCTCGATGCTCAAGCGGCTCCGCGAAGATCCTTGGGGAACGACCGCAGTCGTCATTCTGCTTACGAACTTGAGCGAAACGGCTAAAGTTGCTGAAGTGCTCGAACAGAACGTTTCAGATTTTTTGGTAAAAACGGATTGGAAACTTCAGGAAGTGGTCGCAAAAGTCCGTAGCAGACTACACCTGCCGCCTTCATCCCAGATACAAAACTAGTCTGTATACTAGGATTATGCAAAAAATCACACCTTGTCTTTGGTTCGACACTCAGGCAGAAGAGGCCGCCAATTTTTATGCCTCCATTTTTAAAAATTCAAAAGTAAAGAATGTTACTCGGTATGATGAGGCGAGCGCCGCAGTGTCTGGTCAACCCGCAGGAAGTGCACTCACGGTTGCCTTTGAGCTTGAAGGACAAGAGTTCATTGGGCTGAATGGCGGACCTGTCTTTACATTTAGCGAAGCCGTTTCTTTCTCTATAGACTGCAAAGATCAGGAAGAAGTCGATTACTTCTGGGAAAAACTGTCTGAAGGCGGTTCGGAAAGCCAGTGTGGGTGGTTGAAGGATAAATTCGGCTTGTCGTGGCAGGTGGTGCCGTCGGTACTCCCAAAACTTCTGGGTGATACCGATGCGGTGAAGGCAAAACGAGTCGTGGAGGCAATGCTCAAAATGAAAAAGATTGTCGTTAAGGATTTAGAAGACGCATATAACCAAAACTAACATGAAACTAATCGCCGGCTTTATTGTCGTACTCGGTATCCTGTTTGCCGCATGGTTCTGGTTCGCTCCAGCACCGGAGGATACAAGCGTTAGCGCAATTACTTCTTTTGAATCTTGTGTTGCCGCAGGGTATTCGATAGCGGGAACAGCGCCTCGCCAATGCAAACTGCCAGATGGAAGAGTGTATGCGGAAGAAGTGTCGGTGCCAATCACGTATGTGAATGCATCAGCAAGCGTCATTGTGGTTGAAAATCCGTATCCGGGAGCAGTGACCGGAAAGGAATTTAGCGTAACTGGCAAAGCGCGCGCATGGTATTTCGAAGGGTCGTTTCCCGTCGAAGTGCTTGATAAGAATGGGGTCCGGCTTGTCGCAGTACCTGCACAGGCACAGGGCGAGTGGATGACGTCTGAGTTCGTACCATTCAAGGCGGATATTAAAATATCGAATTCCTACACTGGACCAGCAACCCTCGTGCTCCACAAAGATAATCCTTCAGGTATGCCTGAGAATGATGCCTCGGCAGCATTTCCTATCACAATCGAGTATTAGGAATAATAGTTCGGTTTCTATTGCTGCATGACACGCATTCTTTCGCTTACTGATGACGTAGTAGCCGATCTTGCAAAAGAAGCTGCCGACGTATTGCGATCGGGTGGCGTGGTTTTGTACCCAACCGATACTCTGTACGGACTTGGTGCTGACGCGCTTTCAAACGAAGCGGTCGATAGGGTATACGCAGTCAAAGGACGCGACCCGAAGAAACCGATGCACGCGATCGTGAAGAGTGTCGAAACCGCACAATCGTACGGAGAAATTACGGAGGAAGCGCGGCGCCTTGCAGCGCGCTTTTGGCCCGGCCCACTGACTCTTGTTCTCAAGAAAAAATCAGTAGTCAGGACGGGTATTGCCCGCGACATGGACACCATCGGTCTGCGGGTTCCGCAGAATCAGTTTTGTCGTGCATTATGTGAAGCGTTTGGCGGACTGATTACGACCACCAGCGCAAATATTTCAGGAGCACCCCCTGTGTTTCGCCCCGCAGATATTCTTGCTCAGTTGGGAAATCATGCAGACCGTATTGATCTGGTCATTGATGCGGGAGTGCTCCCGGAGTCGAAGCCGTCCACCCTTATTGATCTGAGTACGGATACACTCACCCTTCTTCGGGAAGGGAAAATTTCCATTGAAGAGATTGAGGCAGCACGATAACGACCATTCAAGTTCGAGGAATTCGTTTTTCTACGTACAGAACAACCATTCGTCTCTAGTGCTAGAATAGGTACCTATGACTTCACTACTTATGGTAGGTGCGATTGTGCTCATTCTGCTTGCTCTTTCGCTCCGCGTGGTTAAGGAGTATGACCGCGGCGTTATCTTCTTCCTCGGCAAAGTGACAGGAGTACGCGGTCCAGGGCTCATCATCCTTATTCCGATTCTGGAGCAAATGACACGCACTACGCTCCGAACTATTACGATGAATATTCCTTCGCAAAAAATTATCACGAAGGACAATGTGTCGATCGATATTGCCGCTGTCGCGTACTACCACATCGTGGATCCATTGAAATCAGTCATCTCAATCGAAGATGTATATACTGCGGTGAACCAGATCAGCCAGACGACCGTTCGTAACGTCGTGGGTCAATTTATGCTCGATCAACTCCTCTCGCAGACCGCAGACATCAATGCGCAAATAAAGAATGTGATTGATGCGCACACGGAACCGTGGGGTGCACAGGTAACGGCCGTTGAGATCAAGGACATTACGCTTCCCGAAAACATGCAGCGAGCGATGGCTAAGGAAGCTGAAGCAGAGCGTGAACGTCGCGCGAAAATCGTTGCGGCACAAGGCGAAATGCAGGCAGCACAAAAGCTTGGGGAAGCAGCGGACATTATTGCCGCACATCCCGTTGCACTGCAGCTGCGTACCCTCCAGACGATGTCGGAAATTGCTACCGAAAAGAATTCAACCATTATTTTCCCTGCACAATTCATGACCACGGTACAGGAGGCGTTCAAGATGTTGAAATCAGATTCGCAAACCCACTAGTCACATTGCGCATCCATTCACCACTGAGTGCGCCAACCGCACCGCTTCGTATATGAAAATAAAAAAAGCAGAGTTTTCGCGAGGAATCATGGGCACAAATGAGATCCTCTACGATGGCGTACCTCAGTACGCTTTCGTCGGACGCTCGAACGTAGGAAAATCAAGTCTAATCAACTCACTCCTGAATCGAACGGATTTGGTTAAAGTGAGTCAGAAGCCGGGGAAAACGACAGAAATAAACTTCTTTTCGATAAACAATAGGCAGTGTTATTTTGTTGATTTGCCGGGATATGGCTATGCAGAGGCATCACCCGAACAGCGGGCAAAAATAGAGAAACTCATCTTGTGGTACTTCATGTATTCAGAGGCGAAGCCGCGCCTCGTTGTCGTCGTGCTTGATATGAAGGCTGGACTTACCGAATTTGATACAGAGATGATCCGCATGCTTCGGAAGTACGGCCACCCCCTCATTGTCGTTGCGAATAAGGCTGACAAATTGAACCGGAAAGACACGGCGAATCAACTCAAAAAGATCTCTGAATCCCTGGATGGATTCGATGCGTACCCTTACTCTGCGGTAAGCAGAAAAGGAGCTGAAGCACTTCTCGGTCACCTGTTTGAATACTGAATGCGGAAGACCTTCTCAGTACTTTATGCACGCCCCTTTCTTTGGTCGGATATACGCCGTGTCATACTAGAGGTGAGTATGCATCATACGAAACCCGTCAAAAAACGCGGGACCATCTTCGGAGACGTGAGTGCTATCGCTGGAATCGTCGTGCTTCTCAGCGGCATATATTTTTTTCTACCTACGCATGAGGAAAAGAGTCTTGAGGTGCATGACACGAAGCCACTGGTAGTCGCGACAACGACGAGTGCCAAGCACGTACGCAGCGCGAATCTCGCTTTTGACCAGACCGGCAGGGTAGTGAGTATCCGTGTAGAAAAAGGGCAGAGAGTTTCTGCCGGCGACGCGATCGCGCAGATGGACGATTCAGAACAGCAGCAAAACTTGCTCACTGCACAGGCGAAGTTGAGGGTTGAAGATGCGACCCTTGCCGCATTGCGGGCGAATATTGCGGGGGCTGCAAAGGAAGGATACTCCTTTGATCAGGCGAAAAAGCAGCAAGATGCGCTTGTCGCCAATGCATATGCAAAGATGCTGTCTGATGGGCTTGTGGCACAGCCGTGGCAGGATGACTACACACAGGCAGTTCCGACGATATCGGGAAGATATGGGGGAGGCGTGGCGGGCAAATACAAAATCATTATCGACCGAGGCGCTCGGTATACCCAAACGGTAATGAGAATATTCGGTCTGGAAACTGTGGGTGATCAGGAACTTGATGAGATTGAACCTACGCCAATGGGCACGAAGGGGTTGTTCATCACTTTTGGTGATCCGATAGCGGAGTATGTAGATACGGTCTGGTATGTGGACGTGCCCAACACGAGATCGAGCTCATATACGGCAAATTACAATGCTTATATTGCGGCAAAAGAAGCTCGGGACGTAGCGCTCGCTGCCGCGGGGGCAACCAGCGAGACTGTTGCAGCACAGGTAGCTCGTGTCGAGCAAGCAAAAATTGCCGTCGAGGTCGCGAACATACAGCTTCAGAAACGAACGCTCAGGGCGCCATTTGGCGGAGTCGTAGCCGAGATATATATAACGGCCGGAGAAGTCGCGGTCGCAACAGTGAAAGTGGCGTCGATTGTAGCTGAATAGCGCTGTCGAAAGCGGATCTTTAAAAGACCGAAGACCATAGTGGGGCAAATATTGCTTTTTACGTATTTCACTGCACCCCACCTCACTTCTTGCGTATATTGTATTTCGCCTTTCTTATTGGCTGTATTTTTTATACACGAAGCCCGATGTTCGCCGAAACAACTCCTTCGGTATCTATTGCTGCGCATGGCGACAGTGTGACGCATGGCTATGCCGATCAGGTACCCTATCCAACCCAACTCGTCTCATTGTTTAGTGTTGCGCGTACGGTGTACAACGGCGGTATCAGTAGCGAGACAAGTACTAACGTACTTTCGGCGTTGCCCGCATGGTTGAAAGTCTTGGTCCCAATCAGCATTTCGTGATTCTCTCGGTGGTCACTCGAGCCGCTCTCTCACGGTTCAACCCGATTCGGTGTCGGGCAGCAAAATACGAGTTACTTTGCAGCTTGAGAAAACGGATACTGCTCTTGCGGTTTCATATGCTGGCGACGGCGTTTCAGGAATTACCGTGCGCGACATGAGTCTGACCTCGCTGCCATAAAGCAGGCCGTATATAGGCCGTCTCATACCACACATAACGGAAATGTTGAATTCTTTTAATCTTGTGATATAATCAAATTCACATGAAAGATTTCAAAAAATCATCCGGATTCGCCAAGCGAAGTTTCGGCGCTCGCCCATCCTTTGGCGCTAAACGAGCTCCGCGTCCTTTTGGCGGACGCGATTTTGACCGTCCGATGGAAATGCACCAGGCGACCTGCAATGAGTGCCACAAGCTCTGCGAGGTACCCTTCCGTCCAAACGGTAAGAAGCCCGTCTACTGCCGCGACTGCTTTAAGGATGCGGAACGTGCTCCGTCAGCACCTTCGTACAGCCGCAGTGAAGACTCTCGTGGGGAAGAGCACGGTTCTAGTGATTTGAAGAAACAGTTTAACGTTTTAAATACTAAGCTCGATAAACTCATTGCGGCTATTGAAGAGCAGACGCGCGCTCTTTCTTCAGCGAAAGAATAAAGTGTGGCAAGGAGTATCGATGTACCTACGGGCATAGTAAAATCGTACGGTATGTCTAAAACAGGTACAGTCTGGATTCTTGGAGGAGGCCTCATTCTTCTCGTCGGTGTGTTTGCTTTCGCAAGTCTGGTGAGTGAAAAACCAAAGACGACTCGGGAGCTGGCCGTACTGTGTAGTCCAACAATGTCGGAGGTGTTTCATATCCACCCAACTCTCGAGATTGTAATCAATGGCGCCAATGTGGTTGTGCCTGCAAATATCGGCATTACGCCGACCTGCATGACGGCACTTCATACGCACACCGCAGATGGAATCATTCACGTCGAGGCACCGGAAAAGCGCGATTTCACTATTGGCGACTTTTTTGCAGTATGGGACAAGCTCTTTACGAAAGAGCAAATTTTTGAATACAAAGCGGACGCGTCACACCGCGTTACGATTCAGGTAAATGGTACCGTCGTTGATACGTATGAGCAGACGGTGCTCAAGGACGGGGATCATATTCTCATCACCTACGGGAAGTAATTCGTCTCAGATCGGGTATACTTTACCCATGAACTTTTTCAACAAACTTAAGCTCGAGCCGCGGCGTGTACTTAAAATAACGGGTGCATGGGCGCTTGGTATTGTCGCGCTCGTATTTGTATTTAGTATTTTCAGCGCCTCAATGCGCCCAATGTTTGGTGGCGGATATGGTACGGGGCCAGTCAGTTTCACCACTCCGGGCCCTGTGCCGCGTATGGCTCTGTACGAAGCTACGGACAGCTATAGCGGAAAGGGCGGAGTCTATATGAATCAGGGCATGACGAGTCTTTCAACACGAAACGTGTTGTATCCAGTACCACCTGGAGATGGGGGCGCGGTCGGCAATACTGCTGAGAATTTTGAAGTGACTGACTACAATGCCTCTATTGAAACGCGCGATCGCGAAAGCACTTGCACCACGGTTGCCGCACTAAAATCGTTTACGTACGTTATTTTTGAGAGCGCAAGCGAATCAGACACACAATGTAGCTACCGTTTTAAAGTCGAGCGCGCTCGAGTTCCAGAAATACTTACCGCAATCAAAGCGCTTGATCCGAAAGATCTTTCCGAAAACACACAGACCATCAAGCAACAGCTCGATGATTTTACGAGCGAAACTGAGATTCTTGAAAAGAAACTTGCAACCATAGAAAAAACTCTCGACACCGCTCTGAAGGCCTATGACGAAATAACGACGCTTGCAATTAAGACGCAAGATGCGGATGCACTTGCAAACATCATTAACAGTAAAATTCAGATGATTGAGCGCCTCACGCAAGAGCGCATACACATCACTGATCAGCTCGATCGACTTTCACGCGCAAAAGCACAACAGCTCGACCGCGTGGACTACACGTATTTCAATGTGCAGGTATATGAGAAGAAATACATCGACGGCGAATACTTCAAAGACTCGTGGTACGCAGCGATTCGAGATTTCTTCCACAATGTAAACCAGGCAATTCAAGATGCCACCATCAACTTCCTTGGATTCCTTATTGTTCTGCTTCCGTACGTGCTCTACGCACTCGTGCTTGTTGTTGCTGCTAAGTACGGTTGGAGAGTAGCGAAGTACATTTGGGAGAAATAGCATTTCAGACAACTGTTGTATTTATCTGTCTAGTTAGGTAGTGTGCTTCCAGGTTAGGTATTGGGACACTCCCAACGCTGATGCAGCTTTTGCATCGAGGTCTTTGAAGTTAAAGGAAGGTGCATTATGAAAGAATTACCGGTTGCCGAGCGGCTTATTGTTGCCCTCGACTATCCACCAATGCCCACAATCGTTCCTCGGCAATTGGGACGCGTTGGCACCAGGGCCAAGGTCTTGCAGGTTGCGCGGAGTCTCGTCGGCACTGGAGTCATCCTCAAGGTGAACTCGATCCTTCGCGCAGTCGGCTACGATTTGATCGACGATCTTCATACACTTGGTTTCAAGGTCTTCGCAGACCTGAAGATTTTCGACGTCGACAAGACGACCGGATACGACGGGAAGTTCCTCGGAGAGTCGAGGCCAGAGCTTCTCACGGTGTCGTGCGTCGCCGGACTCAAGGCGCTCCGCGCAATCAAGGCCGAGCTGCCGCACACGGAAGTGCTCGGTGTCGCCGCGCTCACCACCCTCACCAACGAGGACACTGAGTCGATGTTTGAATGCTCGACACTCGACACGGTGCTTCGTCTCGCCAAGATCGTGAGAAACGCGCCGCTTGACGGCATGATCTCGGGAGCCACGGAAGTTCCGGAGTTGACCAAGGAAGGGTTCGGCATCATGTTGTCGTTCAATACGCCGGCAATTCGGCCGCTATGGAGTCTCGCTCCAGGCAGTCAGAATCCGGAGCGCGTTATGACTCCGACGAAGGCAATCATGGCTGGCGCCGACCGCATTGTGGTCGGCGACCCGGTCACATGCGCCAACGATCCGGTCGAAGCGGCAGGGCTCCTTACCCAGGAAATTTCCGCCGCACTTGCGGCCCGCAACATCAACTGAAGGAGAAGGACATGCACTTCATACCGAAGCAGTGGGAACAGAGGCTGAACGAGCTCCAGGTCCTCTGGTCTCATAGTGGCAATCCAAAGCAACCGCATGCCCTTCTGACCAAGGGTGGTCATAGTAATGGTTTTTTCAACGGCGGTGTCTTGTTGTTCGATCATCCGCGCCTCGCGCGAATGATGTGCGAGGATCTCATCGAGCGACATTTCCTTCAGGATCTCGTACGACCCGCGAAGCTCCGAGTGTTCCTGAAGGATATGGCGAACGTCGAAAAGCTCGACCGCGTTATTGGTCCAGCTTTCGGGGCGATCAGTCTCGCGAGCACTATGGCCGACGTGCTCAATGTAGGCTACTGCTTCACCGTCTCCAAAGGCGACGGCAAGGAGAAGACGTTCGAAGTCGAGAAACGATTCGATGTCGCGGGCAAGGTCTTGCTTGCGACTGAAGACACGATCACGACCTCCGACTCTATCGCGAAGACGATTGCGGCAGCGGAAGCGAAGGGCGCCATCGTGCTACCTATCGTCACGGCCATCTGCAATCGCTCAGGGCTTACTCATGTGGGGGAACGTCCGATTATTGCTTTCGTGAACAAGCCAATGGAGAATTGGGCACCGGACGAGTGCCCGCTCTGCAAGGCTGGTTCGCATGCCATCCGTCCAAAGGAGGCGGGCAATTGGGCTGCACTGTCCGCGCCATACTAGCTCGGCGTTGTGTTTGTATTCAAGGAACAGGGTAACCTGTTCCTTTTTGTTTTCCTGTCACTGACAGTTGTCCCCACCTAACCAAAAATTGAATAGTGCTACTGTTTTGGTCTACCATTAGCTCTCTACTATGAACTACACCACTCTCGCAGCTGCAGAAATCATTTCGAAAACGATGGAGGGATTGAAGGCAAGAAATATTGAGTCAGAAGTCGTGAATACCAAAGAGGAAGCGCTCGCAAAAATTAAAGAACTGGTACCTGCAGGAGCATCTGTCATGAATGGCGCGTCAGTGACTCTCGAAGAAATCGGATTGATTGACTACTTGAAGAGTGACACGCACGGGTGGAATAATTTGCACGCAGGAATTGTTGCGGAAAAAGATCCGGCTAAACAGGCGCAGTTGCGCAAAGAAGCAAATCTTTCGGATTATTATTTTGGAAGTGTGCATGCGATCACTGAGGAAGGGGAGATGGTGATTGCTTCAAATACCGGAAGCCAGCTGCCGCATCTGGTGTTCACATCTTCGAATCTCATTTTGGTAGTCGGGACGCAAAAAATTGTACCCACGCTCGCAGATGCCTTGAACCGTCTTGAGATGCACGTGATTCCACTTGAAGACAAGCATATGCAAAGTTTGTATGGGGTGGGAACCCATAAGAATAAAACCTTGATTTTTCACGGTGAGAGTTCGCTCACTAAGCGATCGGTCAAAGTGCTCTTCGTGAAAGAGCCGGTTGGCTTCTAATTCAGTACCTACTAAAGAAATGACGCCTCCCATGAGGCGTCATTTCTGTTTACATGTCATATAGTTGCACTACTGATGCTGGTGTCGCAATCTCACATCACGACTCTCGCGGAATCCATCTTCCGCTGGTACACGTCCGACACTCCAGAGTGAAAGCACTGACACCGCAATTCCGGTAAGCACCAGTGCCCAAGCGAGTCCGGTACCGGTGAACCCGAGGAAGGGCACAGCGATAAGCCAAGCGCCCAAAATAGCATTCGTCCATTGCTGCCACATAATAGTAGTTTTTCAAGAATGTCCGGTAATATTCGACCCAACGCACTGCTGTACGGCGCACCGCATGCAGACGTTG
Organism: Minisyncoccota bacterium; assembly: GCA_035525885.1. GTDB lineage: Bacteria > Patescibacteriota > Minisyncoccia > Phycocordibacterales > Phycocordibacteraceae > C7867-001. The sequence goes on from DATLDL010000032.1 coordinate 16,131, forward strand.
AGACCCTAGTATGCCTCGATACCTCTGGACTTTAAGTGAAGGTTTTTCTTATGCTAGCGCTTGCGCGGCAGACGCATCTGATGCGGCAGAGTTCGAAAGGTAATC
>DATLDL010000043.1:0-14761 GCA_035525885.1 Minisyncoccota bacterium
TACTCTGTATCGATTCAGAAAGCGGCTTTGTCACCTGCTCCTGCCCCACCACATCAGCGAACGACTGTGGGCGGTATGAGCGATAGAGCGACTCGTGAGCCATGGTGCTAGCACTATAGCAAACGAACGGCCCCGCCTAAAAGGCGGGGCCGTTCTCTGAGAAAAACCAAATATTAGATACCTAGACCGCCGCGAATACCTCCCTCGAGGTGCACACCGTCTTTGTCATCTTCGTCTCCATCGCCCATGCGGACGTTAAGATTGGTCGTTGCGTTTACACGGATATCGTCATGCTGATCGCGTCCTGACTTATCTTTGTCGTCATCACGGTCGTCTGAAGACGTTGCCGATTTGTCATGCGGTTTGTCCATCTTCTTCTCATCTGGCTTATCTTTGTGATCACGAAACATTCCAAGATGCAGCGCGGCTTTTGCGTACGCTTCTGTCTGGAAGGATGCATTCAGTGACTGCACAAAGGCGAGGTATGCCGTTGCCTTATCCGTTGAAGATGCTGCGAGTGCAGCGGCACCAGCGGCGTATCGGCTTGCGGCAAGTTCTGCCATCGCCGTTGCGCGCGCTGCAAGCAATGCATTAACTGAAGTTGTAGCAGTTGTAGAAGCGGCGAGGCGAGCATTCAAGCTTGCTACCGTTTCTTTTGCTTGTTCCGATTCACGCTTCGCGTGTGCTCCAAGGGACGCGAGACGTTCGCTTGAGAGATGCGCGAGCATTTCTGCGTTTACTTTGGCAGTTGTGGTTGCCGAAAGCTTTGCGGTAAGGGAGGCCAGGATGCCATTCATCGAATGAGGCAGCGTGGAGCTAGCGCTTAAGAATACATCCACAATATCTTTGTGGGCTGCAAGGCGGGCCTTCAGAGAAGCGTTGAGCTCTGCTGAAGCCGCGGGGTCATCTTTTGCCACTGAATCTGACTCGGCATCTGCTTTCGCAATATGCTTTTCAAGCGCAGTGGTGAGCACTGCTGCAGTCGTTGAGGAAAGCTTTCCAGAAGCAAGGAGCTGCTGGATCTCATCTAAACGACGTGCGGCAAGGTCTCCCTCTACGTGCGCCTTTCCTTCGTGCGAAAGCGCAAGTGCCTCACGAACTGATTCATTCACATGAACTTTGACCGGATAGAGCGTGTCTCCCGGGAGTGCGTTTTCGGCAGCGAAGGATGTTCCTCCGCCCATGAGCGCTGCAATAAGAAGTGCTGCAAATACAGACATAATTTCAGTTTCAAGAATTAGGGCTAAGATGACAGCCGTAGGCCGTCAATACTGAAGACGCGGCCGTAACGGCGTCCTTACCTTGCAGTATAGCTCTTTTGTGTCGTGTTATGAGCTGTGGTGTGGAGTACCTCGGCAACCAAAGTATCCAGCTGTTGAGCCGTTTCAGCCTGCATGAGTTTAGCTCGAAAATCTGCGGCGCCGTCAAAACCGGTCACAAATGCCTTGATGTGTTTTTTAAGGATCGCAAAGTTCTTGCGCGGCTGGAGTTTTTCAAAGCCATACGCAAGCTCGAGAAGCGCCGCAAGCTTATCTGCAAGCGGCGTGTCTTCGGTTTTCCGGCCAGCAAACACCCAGGGGTTACCAAACATACCGCGACCAATCATGGCCCCGTCAGCGCCCGACGCGAGAACCTTTGCGCGACCGTCTTCTACATCTTTAATGTCACCATTGCCAATAAGAAGCGTGCCCGGGCTTACGCGATTACGAATCTCTACTGCCCTTTTCATGTATTCCCAGTTTGCAGGCACTAAGGACATTTCTTTTCGAGTACGAAGGTGGAGCGTCAGCGCGTCTAATTTAGTTTCAATAAGTACAGGAAGCCACTCATCGAGTGATTCTTTGTTGTAGCCCACGCGCGTTTTAACCGACACGGGTAGGCCGCTCGCCTTGCGGGCGGCCTCAATCACCTGCACCGCCACTTCTGGTGTTTTGATCATCGCGGCGCCGCAACCCTGCCGCTCAATGCCACGGTCGGGACAACCCATGTTTATGTCGACACCATCGAACCCAAGTTTCGCCACAAGCTCTGCGGCATACGCCATCATGTCCGGTTTGCTGGAAAAGAGTTGCGCCACGATCGGCCGCTCTGCGGCCGAATACTGCAAGTCACGCATGAGTGGATTTTCAGCATCCGGGATCTTCTGAATTTCTCGCATGTGGTACAGGCCATCTGCAGAAACAAATTCCGTCCAGAAAACATCCGGCCTGCCGCACTTCGCTATAAGTGCGCGAAAAGCCGGATCCGTCACATCCGCGAGTGGTGCCATCACAAAAAATGGCTTCTTGAGCTGTTTCCAGAACGACATTTACCTACCTTAGCGTAAATTGACAAATAACGCTTGCAGCGTATTGTATTTTCAGTAGTTTCCTAGATGCTTTTTCCTCACATGTGGAGGCAACCATGATCTTTGATCTCTTGATGTTTGCATTCGTGTTCGAGTGGCCAATCGCAATAGCTGTGATATTGCTCGGTGTCGGCAATGTCACTGCAAGAAAAAGATCAGAAGGAAAAATCCGTTGGCTATCGTTTCTGACCGGCATGCTGCTCGTCGCTATTTGGGGGTACGCACCTGCCCCAAACAACATCAATATGCTCGGTCTCCTGGGGATTTATTACGGGCTACTGTTGCTTACGGAAGGGCTCGCTGAGCTTTTCTGGCCAAACAGGTGGACGCATAAGCAGCGAGTCTACGCCTGACAGTTCTAAACGCGCTGGAGAAATCCAGCGCGTGTTGTTTTTATAACTGAACTGCTTCTTTTTCTTTTCTCTTTAAATACACTTTCCCGTCAAAACGAACATCCACATACTCGAGCGAGCCGTCAGTAAGATTCAGGTTTTGTTTTGCAGATACAAGCGCTGCGAAGGACTTCTCTTCTCGCCCGCGAACATAGGTAATGCGGGTCCCGCTTGCGAGGACACAGTCCACTTCGTCGTCGTGAATGGTAATGCTGGCCACTGGACTTCCAAGCGTTAGCAATTGACGAGCAAAATCGAATACCTGCGGCAGCGCGCTGGTGTTTTTGAGTGTGGCGCGCAGCGGTTCTTCAGTTGCGCCCTCAAGAGACGTATAGAGTGCAAATGAGTTAAGTGGCTGGGTTGAAGATGCTGCATCAACGGCTGCATAGATGAAACCGCTCGAGTCGAAGAAATAACAGTATTCAGGAACAGACTCTATTGTTTTTTTGAGGCCACACCAACGCGCCACAGGAACACGAACATTTGGCGTAATCAGTATGCCCGTCATACCATCTCGGGAAATAGATACCGCGGCAATTTCCGGATGCGTATCGAGAATGCGCACGCGAATTGCATGTTCGGGAACAAAAAAGATGGAGTCGCGCGGAATAAGCCCGAGGTACTTCCCTTGCATGGCCGTACGCGCAAATTCAGCAAACGCTTCCGTCCCATTACTCACACGAATAGTAGAAACACGTACTGATGGTTGATTGGTAAGCCAGATGAGTCCGCCACACGCAGCAACGGTAAGCATCAGAAAAAGAATACGCCCGAAACGGCGACTACGCCGCCGTCTGGCCCCCAAGCGATCAGCTTCTCTGGATGATCTCTTTTCCGACATACGGTACGAGTACTTCTGGTACGCGGATACTTCCGTCTTCTAACTGATAGTTTTCAACGAGCACGGCAAGAAAGCGGGGCGTGGCGAGCGCGGTGTTATTGAGTGAGTGGGCAAACTTGAGCGTGCCGTCTGCGTCGCGATAACGGATGTTCAGGCGACGCGTCTGGAAGTCATGGAAATACGAAGAAGAGTGCGTCTCACGATACTTTCCTTCAGACGGCATCCAGCACTCAATGTCGTATTTTTTCACCTGACCTAGGCCGAGGTCTCCGCCGCAATTCACGACCACGTGATACGGAATTTTGAGTGCCTGAATTGCTTCTTCAGCATTTTTCGTAAGTTCTTCGTGATAGTTCACGCTTGCTTCGTGTGACGCTTCGCAGAGAATTACCTGCTCGAACTTATAGAACTCATGCACACGCACCAAACCTTTTGTGTCTTTGCCGTGAGAACCTGCTTCACGACGAAATGCGGGAGAAAACGAGAAATATTTGATGGGGAAATTCTTTGCATCAAGCGTCTCGTCCATGTGGTACGCCATGGTCGCCACTTCTGCAGTTCCCGAAAGATATTCTCCGTCCTGAGTCTTATAGAGATCCTCTTCACTTTGCGGCAAGTAGCCAGTGCCCATGAATCCTTCGCGGCGCACTAAAGATGGGACGATCATCGGCGTGAAGCCACCCTTTTTCATAAAATGGTCTGAGAGAAAGTGCCAGAGCGCAAAAGAAAGAATTGCGCCGTCGCCTTTCAAAAAGTAACCGCGAAATCCAGCGGCCTTCGTACCGCGCTCAAAATCTGCCATGCCAAGTGCCGTCATGAGGTCTGCATGACTTTTCGGCTTCTCGATTTTTGGAAGATCTCCCCACTTTCGTACTTCAAGATTCTGCTCGTCTGAATCCCCTTCTGGAACTGAGATGTCCGGAACATTTGGCACAGTAAGCATGAGGAGTTGCCATTCCTCCATTACTTTCTTCAATCGCTCTTCTGCCTCGCCCATTCCCGCTTTCAGGTGGCGCATGCCCTCAAGCAGCTTCTCCTTCTCTTCGCCCTTCGCGAGCTGAATAGTGCTCGACATACGGTTTTGCTCCGCACGCTTCGCATCCAGTTCCTGGCGGAGTGCCTTACGCTCGTCGTCAACCACCAGCAGACGGTCAATGTCCGCCTTGATGTGCTTTTTGGTCGCACCTGCCTTTACGATTTCCGCATGTTCGCGGATGAAGTGGATATCGAGCATATATAATGACTCAGCATAATATGACGATGGCACCCCGACAACTTGATAAAAAGGACTACCCTGCTGCACTTCTTGAAATTCCGCAATCACCAGAGTCACTCTGGATCCGCGGTTCGCTCCCACCTGCGGGCACAAAGCTTCTTGCGGTAGTCGGTTCGCGCGCGCTTTCGCGCTACGGAAAGGAAGCGTGTGAGCAACTAATTGCCGGGCTTGCCGGCTACCCCATTTCTATTGTTTCAGGACTCGCACTTGGTGCAGACGCCTGCGCGCACCGCGCAGCACTTGCCGCAGGGCTGCATACCATTGCAATTCCAGGTTCCGGGCTCGATGACTCGGTTATTGGACCTCGCACGAACTTGGGCTTAGCACAGGATATTTTGAAAGCGGGTGGTGCACTTATTTCTGAACACGAACCAAAATACAAAGCCGCTCCGTGGGATTTTCCCTCGCGTAACCGCATCATGGCGGGCATGGCAGACGCGGTACTCATGATCGAAGCAAGTAATCGATCCGGTACGCTCATCACGGCCCGCTTGGCTGGTGAATATAATCGCGATCTGTTGGTCATTCCGCACCGCATTGGCGATCCGCACGGATTTGGTCCTCACTTGTTTGCACGACTTGGCGCGGCACTCGTGACTGAACCTAATCATATTTTGGAAGTCCTTAAAATTGCACCAAGAGAAGCCGGCGCGGCAGGAACCGCGCCAGAACTTGAGGGTGCTGAAAAAGAAATTTGGGATTTACTTACTGAGCCGCGCACTCGGGATGAAATTCTCCGCTCCTCGACTGCGCTCGGCGTAAACGGCGCGGCTGAAATCCTCACCGCGCTCGTTTCCCTCGAACTCCAGGGCCTCATCAAAGAAGAATTTGGTGCGTGGCGCAAAACTTGACTTTTGATAAAATAACTATATTATCTTCGCGGGTGCCATCTTCCTAAGGAGACAGCGATGGTTGAGTTCGTTGTAACGGTAAGTTGCAAATTCCCTCCACGCAATTCAGAGCAATGGCAAGCAGTGGAACACGCGATGCAGAAAGGGTTGTGCCGTGTCCTCAGTCAAAAGTACACGTCTGCTATTTTGCCCCGAGTCGGCGAAGACATCCATTTGCACGACAAAGCCGATATCTATATCCAGGTCAATGCCGTATGCCACAACCTAGTAGAGGGAGTCGTGGAAGTCGAAGCTTGCCTCGACTTCCCTGAATTCCAGACCCTACGTAACACTGGCTGGGGCAGTTCGCCTCGTTAATTCCAATACCGCCTGAACGGAACCTGTCCGTTTGGGCGGTTTTCGTTTTCATTAATGCATCAGACAAAACTTGACCATATATATGTATGCGAGGTATGTCTTAGTGGAATGAGTAAGACGCTTCTTATTGTTGAGTCGCCCACCAAAGCCCGCACTATTGGTGCATATCTTGGTAAAGAATACGAGGTATTGGCTTCTGTGGGTCACGTGCGCGACTTGCCCAAGTCAAACAAAGACGCCGTCGACATTGAGGGCGGCTTTTTGCCGCGTTACGTAGTCCCTGCGGAAAAGCGCGAGGTAATTGAGAAAATTAAGCGCTCGGCAGAGAAAGCAGATGAGGTCTATCTTGCAACCGACCCTGACCGTGAAGGCGAAGCTATTGCCTGGCATATTAAAGAAGTTGCTGGGCTCAAGAAACCAAAGCGTGTGGTTTTCCACGAAATTACGAAAAGCGCTATTGAGGAAGCAATTTCGCATCCGCGCGCAATTGATGAACACCTGCGCGAAGCGCAGGAGGCACGTCGCGTGCTTGATCGTATTGTGGGCTACGACCTCTCAGGACTTATTTGGAAGAAGGTGCGCTACGGCCTCTCTGCCGGACGCGTGCAATCCCCCGCGCTTCGCATACTTGCGGAACGCGAGCGCGAAATTAAAGCGTTTATTCCAGAAACCTATTTTGTACTAAACGCAGAATTTAAATCAAAAGGCGGAAAGAACTTCCCTGCCAGCTGTACGGTTGAACCAAAAACAAAGGAGGAGGCAGACAAGGTCGTGAACGCAGGCCGCGAAGCGGCCTGGACCGTGGGCGACGTTTCGGAAAAAGCAGAGGACCGAAATCCAAAACCGCCATTTACCACTTCTACCCTTCAGCAGTCTGCTTCTACACGTCTTGGCTTTACACCTTCACGTGCCATGCGCGCCGCACAGAAGCTCTACGAAGCAGGACACATTACCTACATGCGTACGGACTCCGTAAACCTTGCACAGGAAGCGGTCGCGAAAATGCTTTCCACAATTGAGAAAGGTTTCGGAAAAGAATACGTTGAAGCTCGCGTGTACAAAACCAAAAGCAAGAATGCTCAAGAAGCACACGAAGCAATTCGTCCTACTGATCCCGGTCGCGAGCACGCGGGATCTACGCCAGACGAAACGCAGGTGTACGAACTCATTCGCACCAGAGCACTCGCATCGCAAATGAAAAGTGCGAGCGTGCTACGAACCTCCGTAGCTGCGAAAGCAAATGTCGATATTCCCCTCTTTACCGCAAACGGCTCTCGCGTACTCTTCCCGGGCTGGCTTGCACTTGATACCAAAGCACGCGGCGAAGACGTAGAGCTTCCCAAACTCGCGGTTGGTGAGCCGCTTTCACTACTTGCGCTTGGTGCAGATGAAAAGCAGACCGAGCCATCCAATCGATACACCGAAGCAGGACTTATTAAAGAACTTGAAAAGCGCGGTATTGGTCGCCCATCTACGTACGCTTCTATCATGAAGACGATTATTGATCGCGGGTATGTAGAGAAAACCGGTCGTACGCTTACGCCAACTGCAACGGGCATGGTGGTGTCGGGCTGGCTCGAAGAACACTTTGCGGATTACATTAGCGACACCTTCACCGCAGAGATGGAAGACGAGCTTGATGAAATTGCGCGCGGCGAGCGTGGATACACCAAAACACTCACCGATTTCTATGGCCCCTTTGAAAAAGCAGTAAAAGCAAAAGACAAACTTCCCAAAGCAACCGCACTTGGTGATGTCCCCACAGAATTTGTCTGCCCACTCTGTACTTCACCCATGGAATTCAAATTGGGTCGGGGCGGTATTTTCATGAGCTGTAAGCGATACCCCGACTGTCTTGGAGCACGGACTGAAGAAGGTCATGAACTTAAAGGCGATGAACCAATTGGTACACACCCTGAAATCGGTCAACCTATTTACATAAAGACAGGACGCTTTGGACCATACGTTGAAATGCCGCTTCCTGAAGCTGCAGCAGAAGTAAAACCTGTTACCGAAGAAAAACCAGCTAAAAAGAAAAAAAGTCGTGGGCGCCCCAAGACTGCGGCTAAGCGCGCAAGCATTCCGCCGGGCACAGATCTGTCGAAGATTACTCTTGAAGACGCAATCAAATATCTCTCGCTTCCCCGCGAGCTTGGCATGCACCCAACGACCGGAAAACCAGTCTTTGCCTCTACGGGTCGCTACGGACCGTATGTAGGTTCAGAGGGCGAATTCCGCTCTATCAAGAAAGGAGATCCATACACTATCAATTTTGAAGAGGCGCTCGCGCTACTTGCGAAACCAAAGCTTCCTCCTAAAGGAGTTGAAATCGTACGTGAAATCGGGCAGCATCCAAAAACAAAGCGCACCATTACCCTCTACAAATCAAAAGCGGGTCTCTTTCTTAAAAAAGGTCTTCGCCGCATCTATCTTCCTGAAACGACCAAAGCTGACACGGTAACTCCTGACGAAGCAGCCGAGCTGATGAAATAAAGAAGCGGGTGTATAGTACCCGGATGACGACCGCAAAAGAAATCATTGCGGAAATGCCTCAAGCCACCGAGGCGGACCAAACGCTAATTGAAAAAGCGTACGATTTTTCTAAAAAAGCGCACGAGAACCACGCTCGCTACTCAGGTGAACCCTACCTTATACATCCTGCAGAAACTGCACGAATTCTTGCAGAATTTGGTATGGACGCACCTACCATTGCTGCGGGACTACTCCACGACACTATCGAAGATGCCCGTGCGACAAGTGAGGAGGTTGAGAAAGAATTTGGTAAAGAAATTCTCTATCTCATAGAAGGAGTCACGAAGCTCGGAAAACACAAATATCACGGCGCAGAACGCCATGCCGAGTCGCTGCGCCGCCTCTTAGTGGCCACAGCATCTGATGTACGCGTACTCATCATCAAACTTGCGGACCGATTTCATAACATGCAAACACTTGAGCATGTTCCTGCAGAAAAGCGCAAACGCATTGCTCTTGAAACGCTTGAGATTTATACCCCACTTGCTGATCGTCTTGGTATGGGACGACTGAAGCGCGAACTCGAAGACCTTTCCTTTCCGTACGTAGATCCCGATGCGTACACGCATACTGTTGAGCTCATGAAGCTCAAGACAAAAGAGAGTGAGGAAGGTTTAGTTAAAGTGCAGAAGGATATCCGACAGGAGCTTGCGAAGAAAGGCATCCTTGATTTCCATACTGTGGTGCGCATGAAAGGTCTTTGGAGCTTGCATCAGAAACTAAAGCGTAAGCACGACGATATTACCCTCATCCACGACATTGCCGCGCTTCGCATTATCGTTCCTACGTCAGAGACGTGTTACACCACGCTCGGCATCGTCCATTCCCTTTTCAAGCCGCTACCGGGCGAATTTAAGGATTACATTGCATTCCCAAAGCCCAATGGTTATCAATCGCTCCACACAACCGTACTCACGAAAGATGCGGGCATTGTTGAAATTCAAGTCCGTTCTGAAGACATGCATCGTCGCGCGCAATTTGGCGTGGCGTCGCACATGTCCTACAAGCAGCTTGGGAAAGAAATTGAAAAACTGGATGAAGGGACCCAGAAAACATCTTTTGCAAAGCTTTCCTTTGCCTGGGTGCGCGGACTCATTCCCTCTCTACTCAAAGTGAAAAAGAGTGAGGGCGGCGATATGGGCGCGGCAAAAGTAATGCCGTACTGGCTATCAGAACTTACTGAAGCGCATACGGAAGTAGCCGGTTCCGAAGAATTCGTTGAAGGATTAAAGGAAGATTTCTTCTCGCATCGCGTGTTCGTCTTTACGCCAAAAGGCGACGTGATTGACCTCCCTATGGGCGCAACGCCGATAGACTTTGCATATGCAATACACAGCGACCTTGGGAACCATATGCAGGGCGCAAAGGTAAATGGAAAACTGGTTTCATTCAATACCGCACTTCATAACGGCAATGTGGTAGAAATTTTACGACGAGAATCTGCGCATCCGTCCACTAAATGGCTCGATGACGCAAAGACCTCCATGGCGCGTAAGCACATCCGTATCGCTCTTGGCATGACCGAACCCGATCATGATCGACGTAGAAAAGTACGGTATCCGCGCGTTGCACCTGTTGAGCGACGCCGTGATCCTAAACAATCAAATTAGACGGAGAAACTTTTTACTGAGTAAAGTTCGTCGTCTTCAGCTACATCGCGCTTCGCATCTACTGCAGTTTCTACTTGTGTCGTATTGGCAAATTCCTGAGGAGCAATCGGTGTCGTATGCGCGGCATCTGTTGCGGTGGCTGGGTTTTCTTGTTCTGGTGAGGTTGCGATAGATGCGATCAGGTGCGAGAGGTCTTCGGATGAAAAGAATTCGATCATGAGGCGTCCGCCCTGTTCGTTCGTTTCAATAATCACGCGCGTACCAAGCGTTTCTGTGAGTGTTTTTTCAAGTTCAACCATTTCTGCGGACTTGCGGTGACGAGTACGGACACGCTCTTGAGCAATCGAGCGCGCAATGCGTTCAGCCACGCGAACCGGAAGCTTCTTGAGGATGATTTCCTTAAAGAGCGTTTCCTGTTCTTCTGTGCGATCGGTCAGCGCAAGAAGTGTGCGGCCGTGACCTTCGCTGATCTCTTTATTGATAATCGACTGCTGCATATGTTCCGGCAGCGCCAGGAGCCGAATGGAGTTTGAAACGTATTCGCGGCTTTTACCAATCTTCGCCCCCACCTCGGTGTGAGAAATACCAAACTCGTCAATGAGTTTCTGGAGTGCTTTTGCGCGATCAATAGCATTCAAATCCTCGCGTTGGAGGTTTTCAATGATAGCGAGCTCAAGCTTAGTGAGGTTGGTCTCTCCAGAACGGATAACCACGGGAACCTGCTTCAAACCGGCTAATTTTGAGGCACGGAGACGCCGTTCGCCGGCAATAAGCTCATACTCGCTCCCCAGTCCCCCTTCGGGCTTTTCCACATCGTTTCGGGTCACCACGAGCGGCTGCAATACGCCGTACTGGCGAATGGAATCGGCAAGTGCGCGCAGACGCTCTTCGTCAAATTCGCGCCGTGGCTGGTACGGATTTGGCTTTATCTTGTCGACCTCAACCCAAAAGATTGAGTCATATTTGGTCGGAATGTACCGCGCATCATCTTTCATGTGAATGATTTTAACATGCGAAACTATTTGAAAAGTGATATGTTCAACAGCACGCCGGGGTGGCGTAATTGGTAGCCGCAGTGGATTCAAAACCCACCGTCGCAAGACATGAGAGTTCGAGTCTCTCCCCCGGCACAGCGAGACGCGCAGCGAAGAGCTGTGCCGGGAGCGTGCAAAGCATGCGTGGAGGACTCGAGAGTCGGAGCGATGATTTCCGAGCACGGAAATCCGCGAGACGGGGCCGCGACCGAGGCGAGCTGGCGAGCCGAGAGTTGTGGCCGAGTCTCTCCCCCGATTTTTAAAATTTATACGTGACCGAGCATCCCCGGCACCCAGACTGATACAGGATCCGAATTCTCTAATGTTACTTCTTCAAACGTATCGAAGAAACAATTGAATTAAGAAGTGCGTCGTCAACAGGCACGCCACTTCCAAACGAGGCAGATGAGATAACCATACCTAGTTGTCCGCTTGCAGAATCAACTCTAAATTCAGGATAATGAGCTGTAATTTGATCCTGTTTCAAAAATGCAACAACTTCGGTTTCCCCCATCACCTCTTCTGTATATCGAGCGGCTTTATTACCAAAGATCGTGAGTTCGGAAAAAGGTTTGTAAGTAGATACTCGTGGAATTTTTTTGTTAAGAACCAGATCAATGTACGTACCTGGTTCTACATATACGCCATGATTCTTCACTGCATCATATTCTCCTGTCTCTAGAGAAGGAGTAAAGAAAATTTGCATACCTGTATTGTAGGCATACCCATCGCTCGCTTGCTTTCCAAAGCGCACATGAGCTCCATACCCGCCCTCAAAACCCTCTTCTTCAAGCGCTACATATCCCTTTGGAATTTCAAATTGCACCGGAAGGTGCTTGAGAGAGACTGTATACGTAGTGGGATCCTGTATTTTGGAATCTTCCTGAGGTGTAAGTGAAGCATAGAGAATTGCTCCGACAGACATACCTATCGCAACCAGCACTGCAGAAAGAAGGAGTGACTTGTTCATAATTAAATCTTCCCCACCAAATCCAACCCCGGCTCCAGCGTATCGTCTCCCGGTTCCCAAGATGCAGGACAAACCTGTCCTTTGTGGGTTTCCACATATTGCGCCGCCTGAAGTTTGCGCAGCGTTTCAGAAGCTTTGCGACCCATGGAGTTGTCATTCACTTCCATGGCGCGAAGCGTTCCTGCAGGGTCAATGATGAATGTGCCACGCATGGCGAGCCCCTCGTCTGCGGTGTGCTCTACTTCCCCACCCTCGATCAATACGCCAAACCCGCGGCCAAGTTTTCCGGAAGGATCGGCAGCCATTGGGTATTTAATTTGCTTGATGGCGTCTGAAGTGTCGTGCCATGCCTTATGTACGAATACCGTATCAGTCGAAATAGCAATAATTTCTGCATTAAGCTCTTCGAATTTCGGATGCAGCTTTGCGTATTCTTCAAGCTCGGTCGGGCACACGAAACTGAAATCAGCGGGATAAAACACGAGGACTGCCCACTTACCGCGAAGCGATGAGAGCGACATCTTCTTCACTTCTTCGGCGTGATACACCTCAAATTCATACTCTGGAACCGTCTCACCCACCTTTACCTGAGAGACATACTCATGCGCTAGGTCATGAAATTCTCCGCAATGCTCGCAGTAATTGCTTTTCATTTCTTTCATAGTCCCCTAGTATAACAAATCGCTATGGCAACACCCATACTTTGCATTGCCGGCCCTACAGGATCTGGTAAATCCGCCCGGGCGGTTGAAGAAGCGCTTCGTCGTGGAGGGGAAGTAATCTCCGTGGATTCTCGCCAAGTGTACCGGGGGCTAGATATCGGCACCGAAAAAATAACTTCCACAGAAATGCGAGGGATTCCCCATCACCTTATTGATATTCGGAATCCGAAGGAACCGTATTCCGCGGGAGATTTTGTAGCTGACACCCATCGGCTCATAGAAGAAATTTCTGCACGCGGTAAATTTCCTATTTTTGTCGGTGGTACACATTTTTACTTTGATGCGCTTCTCAAAGGTCTTCCTGATCAGGTTGCAATAAATGCAGAGCTTCGGGAGCGGTTGGAGACGTTATCGACGGCAGAGCTATTCACGCAAGTGCAATTGAAAGACTCCCGCCGTGCGAGCGAGCTTGACCCGCAGAATCGTCGCCGACTCATTCGCGCTCTTGAAATCATAGAGACAAATGGAAAAGTATCGGCGCGTGCACAGGTGCACAGCTCAGAGTATGAGGTTGAGTGGATCGTTATAAACCCTGATGCTCACGAATTGAAACAACGACTTGCGACACGTCTTGAGCAAGCGCTTCAGCGAGGACTTATTGAAGAGGTGCGGCGCGTGCGCGCCGAGATTGGCGATGCCCGCCTGAACGAACTTGGGCTTGAATACCGCATTGTAGGCGAATACCTTCGCGAGGAGCGAACCGAAGAGTCTCTTCTTCCCACACTCAATTCAAAACTGTGGCAGTACGTTCGCCGCCAAAAAGCGTGGTTACGGAAACTGGGACATTAGTTGTTATAGACCGAGAAGTGACTCCCGGTAATGTGTCCGTATCCGGAATCGGTCTTACAGTATGCTGTTCCGCCCTGCAAGCGCACGGCATCCCGCAAGCTACAATCATCTGTTTCAAAGACAGCGCGTAGCCCAGCACTGTTTGCCTTATTTGCAAAATCTATAACGGTGGCTCCCGTATATGTAGTAGGGCTGCGAAAACCCGCATCGATACACGTGCCATTGTAATGACACTGATTCGTATGGGTCGTAATGGTTGGCGGGAATGCTTCCGTGACGATCCAGGTGCCGGAAAAACTACCTTTGAGCGTGGTCAATTTTGCAGCTACTCCTGGCTCAAGAGTACAGCTGGTACTAACCTTGCAAGATAGACCGAGATTGGAAAGAGATACGCATGTAGGACATCCTGCTCCACCACCAGGAGGTGGTGGTGGAGTTCCTGCCTGCGAAAGCGATCCGGCACCGGTAAGTCTGATGCACAAATCATCCCCACCTTTTGTGACCAGCTCGTACCATTCTTTTCCAAATGCCTCGGGTTTATAGAGCACTGCCATCACTGCATTTACGATTAAATACCCGGAAAGCGCGATGACGATACCGATAATCGTGTGCCACAAAATGGTTTTTGCTTCTTCTTTCCCACTCGCATTGACTGGATTCACCACAAATAGAAACCCTGCGTAGCCGATCATGATCGGCGCAACCGCCGTTATGGCAATCGTGATAAGAAAGCTGATGATGTTGTTTATGACCGTGATGAGCGCTGCCCAGCCAAGCGGGCATTTTGCAGCATCGCCGACTGACGACCCTGTTTGAGGGATAATGGGTCCAAAGAAAGGAATTTTTGCGGCAGCAAGGTCTGGAAGGGTTACAAAGCAAACCGCGAGAGCGAAAGCAAAGAAGATGGGACGTACGCGCATAGAACTCAGTATAGCGCCCCAAAATAGGCCTGAACGCGACTTTCCCCACTGCCCAGTGTCTGTTATCTTTCGAATACCTGCCCCGCAGGCGTGTTCTAGGGTCCATCGTATAATGGTAGT
>DATLDL010000010.1:0-6768 GCA_035525885.1 Minisyncoccota bacterium
AAATGAAAAACGCCATTCATGGCGTTTTTCATTTGGTGCCGGCCGCAGCGCGACGGCGCGAGGCGGGGTCGCGCAAAATCTTAGCAAAGATTTATGCGTGACCACACAAGTATTCTCAGGTGGGTATTGGTAGAAGGGCCTACTCCTCGTATGATTCAAGACACCGATGATCCAGTATCTTTTAGCGTTTCTTGCCGGGGGCACTCTGACACTCACCGCGGTCGCCTTTGAAGTGAACGGGTTCACGCTCCTTTCTCGCGTTGCGACTCTTTTTCCGGTCGTCTCATGGGTTTCCTACTTGTTTATTGCAGACTCCGTGGGCGGAGAAGCCGCAGTTTCCAAACACGCCCTGTTTGTCATGTTCGGAACACTCGTCGCATGGGTGCCGTACATGCTGATCATTTACTATTTCGCGCCAAAGATTGGCGCACATAAAGCAATCGCGCTTGGTATGGGAGTCTTTTTCATCCTCGCCCTGTTGTTTGCCGCGTTGTATAAGGATTAGACCCTCTCATCGTTCAATGGATAGGATAGCCCCCTCCGAAGGGGCTGATGCAGGTTCGATTCCTGCTGAGAGGATGAAAACAAAAACGCGCCGTGTGGCGCGTTTTTGTTTGGAGTTCCAAAGAGTTGTTAGGCGGCGAGCTTTGCAACGGCTTTCGCCAAACGTGACTTCTTGCGAGCGGCAGTGTTCTTCTTGATGACGCCACGCTTCATTGCCTTATCAATTGCCTGATATGCCGCCGGAAGAAGCTTATTCGCTTCGGCTGCGTTTTTACCGGTAACCGCTTTCAAGAAATCCTTGGTCGTATCCTTGAGCGCGTCCTTACGGCGTGCGTTAAAGACCGCCTTCTTGAGGGATGCGCGGTACGCCTTCTTTGCAGATGATGTAATTGCCATGTGCGCGCATCCTAATGCATGTGCGTCGCATTCGCAAGCTGACTTAGCATTTTCTACTCCCTACCCCCTACCCGCCACTCCCTGTATTATGACCCCATGATCCGTTCCATTTCAGGCAAGGTGCTTTCTACCGAGCTTACGAGCGTAGTGATTGAAGTCGCTGGTTTTGGCATTGAAGTTCGCACCGCTTCACCGGACGCTTTTACCGTAGGGAGCACTGCTTCGCTTTCGACGCACTTGGCAGTAAAGCAGGACGGGATGGAACTCTACGGATTTGCCGATCCTCTCGATCGGGACTTCTTTGAACTTGCCTTGACCGTATCAGGCATTGGACCCAAGACGGCGCTCGCGCTTCTACGCCGTTCACCGCGCGAAGGACTTGAAAGCGCCATTGCGAGACGTGACATTCCCTACCTCACTCGCGTTGCGGGGCTTGGGAAAAAGTCTGCGGAAAAGCTGGCCGTTGAACTTTCTGAAAAGTTGGAATCCAAAAAGGGTGCCGGCGACGGAAATGACGCCGAGGTATTCGACACACTGGTAGCTCTTGGCTATACCGATCGCGAAGCGCGTAAAGCCCTCCAGGCAGTTCCGGAATCAGTGAGTGGTAAAGAAGCGCGCCTTAAGGCCGCGCTCACGAACGGTCGTTCATGATGCGTCGTCTACGTCGCATTCTCCTTGCTCCCTACCACTACGCATGGGCGCTTGGCTCCGCGCTTTGGTACAGGTTTCCCGCGCGCCACCTCACCATTATTGGCGTTACCGGCACCAAAGGAAAATCATCCGTTACCGAAATGCTTTACACCGTACTCACTGCAGCCGGCTACCCTACTGCCGTTGCAGGCACCATTCGTTTTGCTATTAAAAACGAAACGCATCCGAATTTATATAAAATGACCCTTCCAGGGCGCGGATTCATCCAGAAGTTTTTACGAGAAGCGGTTGATGCTGGCGCAACGCATGCCGTTGTTGAAATTACCTCTGAAGCGACACTCCAGTACCGACATCTGTTTCTTTTTTTGAATGGCCTCGTATTCACGAATCTTCAAAAAGAACACATTGAATCCCATGGCTCGTTTGAAAAATACGCGCGCGCAAAACTCGCCATCGGAAACGCATTGGCGCATTCGCCAAAACGTCCACGCGCGATCATTGCAAATGCGGACAATGCGCACAGCGCACCCTTTCTGGCACTTCCCGTTGAAGAAAAGCGGCCGTTCTTTTATACCGATGCAGAAAAAACCGTGCTTGGCCCGGGAACCGCATCCTTTATCTACAGCGGTATTCCATTCTCACTGAAACTTCCTGGTAGTTTCAGCGTCATGAATGCGCTTGCGGTCATTAAAACGGCAGAGTTTTTGGGTACGCCACTCACGGTCATCCGCGACGCGCTTGCAACTCTCGAGCGCATTCCCGGCCGCACGGAACGCATTGAACAGGGTCAGAATTTCCAAACCATCGTGGACTATGCGCACACACCCGACTCGCTTGCCGCGCTCTACGCGGCGTATCCGGTGCGGAAGATTTGCGTGCTCGGCAATACCGGCGGAGGACGAGATACCTGGAAACGCCCGGAGATGGGACGCATTGCTGACGAGGCCTGCGCTGAAGTGATTCTCACGAACGAAGACCCGTACGACGAGGACCCGAAAAAAATTCTGCACGATATGGCAAGCGGCATGAAACGCACTCCGCAGATCATCATGGATCGCCGGGCCGCAATTCACACAGCTCTCTCCTTGGCGCGGTCTGGAGACGCGGTACTGATCACCGGCAAAGGCACGGATCCGTACATCATGGAAGCGAATGGAAAAAGAACATCCTGGAGCGATGCGCAAGTAACCCGCGAGGAACTGGAGAAGCTCGGCTTCTCGAAACGCTGACACCTGTTACAATTTCTCTATGGAGCACGACGCGTGGTTTTTCTTCGGCATCTTTGCGTTTATTTTTATTATCTGGATTGCAACCGGCGGCCCAACTCATCCGCTCTCATTCACCGGACCTTCGCTCTCGCTCCCCGGAGCGCTCGGAGGCGGGACCTATTTGTCACTGCCGCGCGCACCGCTCCATGTTGGCGACGTTGGTGGCACGGGCTCAGGAAATCCTTCAAACGGAGGCAGCGGCGGTACTGGCGGCACCACTGATGCCGGAAGCGCCTTTGGAACGCCGTCCGTCTATCGAGGCAAGATAACGCTTGGTCACTCCATTTCAGGAGCTGGCGCTGCGGACCCGAATACCGAATATATAAAGGTCGCTCTTTCTCAAAACGCCGGAACGCGTATCAACATTTCCGGCTGGGTGCTGCAAAGCGGTATCACCGGCTATGCATCTAATATCCCGTACGGCGCAGAAGTGCCGCGTTCCGGAGTGGTAAACGTCGCAACGCCGATCATCCTGGCCCCCGGACAAAGCGCCATCGTCGATTCCGGACATTCCCCTATTGGTATTTCCTTTCGAGAAAACAAATGCATCGGGTACCTTGCCGAATTCCAGAATTTTTATCCCGGCCTCCCGCGCGCCTGTCCGACCGCCGCTACCGAACTCGCCACCTTCAACCCTTCTCTTGATCGCAACGATGCGTGCCACAACTTCGCGCGCAGCGTTTCCCGCTGCAAAACACCGCGCACCTCGACCGCAGACATCACTACCGCATGCAAAAATTTCGTCGATCAATACTTGAATTACAACGGCTGCGTTGATGCGCATAAAAATGACGCGGACTTCGCCGGAACCACGTGGCACATTTACTTGAGCCGATTCGCATCCCTGTGGCAGAAAAAACACGAGGTCGTGAAATTACTTGATAGCGACGGAAAGACGGTCGACGTATTCACAGACTAGAAAAGCCGCTCGTTCGGTGGTAGTTTTCAAAGGTGCTCTGCGCCCATAGCTCAGTTGGTAGAGCAGCTCCCTTTTAAGGAGTTGGTCCCTGGTTCGAATCCAGGTGGGCGCACTTGCTTCGCAAGTGCGAGCCGGAGCGCGACGGCGCGAGGCGGGTGAGACATACTGGGAGCATGTCGCAAGGTCGCAGACACGAAGGTGTCGAGACGGGGTCGCGCAAAATCGCAACAGCGATTTATGTGTGACTGCGCAAATTTCTAGCAAGAAATTATGTGTGACCACATTAGTGCGGGTCGGAGCCATGTCCGAGTTTTCGAGGACGGGCGAGACGGGGTCGAGGAAATTCGCGAGTGACGACGAGCGAATTATCCGTGACCACCAGTGCCAGCCGGAGGTACGTAGGTGCCGACCGCAGTAGCCCCTTCTCCTCTACCGTATTATTCTGAATACGTCATGACCCCTTGTCCCGATTGCGGCAACGCACCCGTAAATCACAAAGTCGAGTGGATATCGGCTGTTCTCGAGAAAGTACTTACTCCCCATCACGTGCCCTTTCGTGGATTGTGGCAAAAAATTGATCACGCGGTATCGGAACCGCTCTACAACACGTGGACGCCCCTTCTCATGAAAGCGCTGGTGGCGCTTCGATTCTCCTCTTTTGCCGATGCGCCCGATGCGAAAACCAATACGCGCGCAAAAGTAATGTGGGAAGAAGCGACGAAACGCGGCATTTCTGTCCGAGAATTTCGCCTTTTTGGAGTCGGTCGTGAAGCTTTTCTCGCAGAATACCAAGGGCAGACAAAAACGTTTCTTGATTTGCCACGACCAAATGGCGCGCCGCGCGCAGGACTTGCCTGGATGGGAAACAAGGAAGTTCTTCGCCAACGACTTTCTGCGCGCGGCATCCCTGCGCCTGCCGGCGGCGTCGCCACGTCTGTAGCAGAGGCAAAAAAGTTGTTTGCGACACTTCAGTCACCAGTAATTACTAAACCGGAATCGGGCTCACGAAGCCGCCACACCACCACGCACCTGAATACCGAGGCAGATCTGGTACCCGCCTTTACCAAGGCAGCACAACTAACCCCTTGGGTAATTGTGCAAGAAGAACTGGTCGGGTTTGTGCACCGCGGCACACTCGTTGGCGGAAAACTGGTCGCCGTACTGCGACGCGAGCCACCTATGGTAATTGGAGATGGTGTCCATACCATCGCGGAACTCATTGCAATCGAAAACAAAAATCCGCGTAGAGACAACACGCTCTTTCATACGCTGGAGATAAATCCAGCCGCGCGCGAAGAGTTAGAGAGACAAGGCGTAACGCTCCAGTCAAAACCCGAGAAAGGAAAAGCGGTCACACTCTCGCAAAAAACGAGCCGCGGTATTGGCGGCGGCGCAACGGACATGACGGACGTCATTCACCCCGACAATCGAGCCATGCTTGAAATGGCTGCTGCAATCATTGACGACCCCCTGATGGGCATTGATTTCATTATGGAAGACGTTACGAAATCCTGGAAAGAACAGAAGCGATCGGGCATTATTGAGTCTAATTCAATGCCATTTATTGATATTCATCATTATCCCCTCGTTGGTGCTCCACGAAATGTAGCGGGTGCGCTGTGGGACATTGTCTTCCCAAGGTCGCGGGTGCCCAAAACGATTCAGCCCGCCGAAAAGCTGGTCCCGTGTTAGAGTGTCGCCGGAGACGCTACGTTCCCCTTACGTTTGGAGGGCCCATGGGTACCGAACCCGGTTCAAAATTCCCACGCCAACTCATCCTGAAATATACGATGCTGCAGTTCAAAACCGCACTCACCGGATATGGCCCGCTTGGCATAACCGGAAAGATGTACTGCGAAGGCATTGGAAAATTGCCTGCGGATTTAAGAAAAATCGTTGACGCAGTCCAGAAGCGCGTCAATGAGCGATTCGGGGTTGATTTGGGGAACAACGACCTTTCGACGGCGTTTTATGACGCCGCCACAAAACTCGGCATCTTCGATAGCAAGCGGCTTCCGCCGTAAACCCGAGTTCCCTGCCCCGCGCCACTACTGGCGCGGGGCATTTGTTTGTTGTATAATTGGCTTTATAAACAGTAATCTAAACCTTGTATGGGATTTTTTGAAAAACCTAGAATCGAGTCAGAAACTGAAGCTTCTGAACGACGTACGCGAGAAGAAATGAAGCGGTTTGGCGTGCGAGAAATACAACCTCCGATGCGCACGGATCAAGAGCGTGCCGCTTCTGAAGAAGGAGATGACCTTACTAAGGCGGCTGAAATGCTTGAGGGGGGCAGAAATGTCCATAAAGAATTTCCTTTTAAGAAAGCCGCATAAAAACCGCCCCGATTGCTCGGGGCGGTTTTTATATAGAAAGTGCGAAACGTTCGAGTGCCTGTGAAAAATCTCCGCCTTTCCTACGGTTTTCCTGAAGCAGTTTGATTATGTTGAGAGAGAGTTTTCGCGCTTCGCCTGGTTTCCAACTGCGACCCCCCTTTTCAAGCAGATCGCGCGCTTTCCAATGTAAGAGCCCGTGCAGCATTTCCGGAGCGTCGCCCGCCCGAAGCGCGCGCATAATTTCAATCCACAATTGAGCTCCATCGCGTGCGCCAAGCGCATTTACCAGGTTGCCGTTAAATCCTCGGGAGAACTCTCGTGTGGCAGGCGCGTCAAAAACGTACGCCATTTTTGCTTTTGCACTCACCTTTTTTGCTTTTGCCGCAGAAAGTTTTGGCGCGAGTATGACTATGACATTCTCAGACTCGATCAGCATATCGAGTTTTTCTTCGAGTACCGATCCAGCTCCTGCATCTGCTGCTCCTTCCTCGTCCTCGTCTGTACTTTTCGTGGATTGAAACGGATCATCGAGAAGCGTTAATGTGCGCTTGGCAAACAAGCTTCCCGCCTGCGCCGCTTCCTCAAGCGCGTTCTCCGTTATTTCTTCTTTTGCGAGTCGTACATAGGCGAGATTGGGTTCTTTGGCGCGCGCAGCAGCCACCCATGCAAATGCTTTTGTGCGGGTTTTCTCAAT
>DATLDL010000026.1:0-8589 GCA_035525885.1 Minisyncoccota bacterium
CTATAAGCCAAGCAGTTGTTGGACTTCAGTGGCTTTTCCTTGCGTATCAACGGATACAAAACGACCGGCGAATAGTTCAAGATCGTTAAGGGTATTTCTATTCGGTTCTGGGATGTGGTGTATCTGGAAAACTGGGTTGAGTGACAGTATGTGTTTCCTTTTTCGGCCAAACAATCACAATAAAAATAAAGACGAGCACGGCTGCAACTGACACGCCAAATGCGATTACTGCCTGCTTAAAAGGGCTTTCTTTAGCTGCCATAAAACCTGCAATTCCGAACAGAAGCGGGATAATAATAAACTCGAGCACTAAGAGAGTGTTTAGACATCCCAATCCAAAATCCGGCTGACTATTGGGACAGATAAGTTCTGGGCCTGCTAAGAATAAAAGTAGATCCATCCCAAATGAAAGTACAAAAAAGATACTGTACTTGATAATGGTTCCTTGATTCATAAGGATCACAGGTTATTTGGCAACGGCTACTGCTTCTTCGAACTTCACTGAAAGCAATTTGCTGACTCCGTCGCCACCCATGGTGACGCCGTAGAGAATGCCCGCGCGACTCATGGTTTCGCGGTTGTGGGTAATGACGATGAGCTGCGAGTGCTTCGCAAGGTTTTCAATCATGTCGCCGTAGCGGCGCGAGTTCGCTTCATCGAGCGCCGCGTCGGTTTCATCGAGTATCAAAAATGGTGGAGGATTGACCTGGCTCATGGCGAAAATGAGTGCGATAGAGGTGAGCGCGCGTTCGCCGCCAGAAAGCTGGACGAGCGACTGCACCTTCTTTTTCGGTAAGTGTACGGAAATTTCAATACCCGGACGCTGTGGCGTCTTTGGAGTTTCGTCTTCTATTGCTTCGCCCTCTTCCCCCTCCTCATCGTCTTCTGGTTCTTCCAGAGTGAGGCGTGCGCCGCCGCCACCAAACATGACACCGAAGTATTCACCAAACGATGTGTTTACTTTGGCGAGGCCCTCGGCAAAATTCTTTGCGAGTTCAGTATCAAGCTCCTCAATAAGGGACCGGAGTCCTGCAGCAGACTTCGCAAGATCATCGAGTTCTTTTGCAAGAAACGCCTCGCGCTCTGAAACTTCTTTGAACTCGGTACGAATATCTTCGCCCGTACCGCCCGCCTCTTCAAGGCGAATGGCAAGGCGTTCAAGCGCGCGACGACGATCTTCCTGCACTTTGCGCTCTTCCTGCGGCACGGACAAGAGTGACGCGTAGGAAACCGCGGCAACGCCTGCGAGCGCCAGCACCTCACCTTTCACACGCTCGAGCTCTTCAGACATAAGCCCTAATTCCCGTTCATGGGCTTCAGCGCGTATGACTTCCCCTTCTTCACGCGCTTTGGTTTGCGCAAGTTCCAAAATACGGCGCTTCAATTCTTTCCCTGTTTCGTCATGCGCGGTCATGGATTCCCGCGCTCGCGCGAGCGCCGCGCGAGCGCGTTCCAACCCCTCGCCAAGCGCCGCATCCTTCGCAAGGAGTGCCGTGCGCTCCGCTTCAAGGGTGTAGACCGTACGCTCTTCGTCTGCAAGCAGATCGCCGTCGGCAGTTACGAAGCGCTCGACAAAGGCCTTGATAGCGTGACGAATGGCGTGCGCTGCGGCTTCAAATGCGCTCGGATTCTTTGCAGATTCAACCTGTTTTTCAATTTCCTCACGAAGCGCCACCAGATCCTCGCGCGGCACTTTGGCATACGGCTCACGCGCCACCTCCGCACTGCGGCGTTTTGCAGCGCCCAGCGCGCCTTCCACACGACCAATGTCGCGCGAGAGGATGGCACGTTCGTTTGCAATGCGCTCCGCTTCCTGCTCGTATGCGCGCGTAGTCTGCAAACGCTTTGCACCCTCTGCGTCAGTCGTTGCTCGTTCCTCAATGTGCGCAAGCTCCGCAGACGCAGTGGCAAGTCGCGCTGCTGCACCCGTTTTAGCAACCGCATTTTTCTTCTTTTGTTCCGCAAGATACGCATCTTCAATGGCGAAATACGTCTGGCTTCCCGCCACAAGTTCCGTACGCAAACTATCAGCGCGCTCCAGCTTTTCTACCTGCTTTTCAAGAAACCGCAGGTGCGGTGCAAGCTCTCGGCGTAAACTATTCACCTGCTGAATATTGTCTTCGGTTTTACCGAGCTTCCGTTCCGCTTCCTGCTTCTTGAATTCATAGATCTTGAGCCCAAGCGCGTCTTCAAGCATTTCCCGGCGTTCGCGCGGATTGGCAATGAGAATACGATCGGCTTCACCTTGCGAAATGATGTGGTGGCCGCTGTCGCCGATGTTTGCACCTGCAAGCAGTTCTTCAATATCGCGCAAACGCACCTTCGAGCCGTTGATGGAGTATTCGCTTGCGCCATCGCGAAAGACTGCGCGCTCGATGGCGATCTCGTCGAAATCGATTTTGAACATGCGGCGCGCGTTGTCGAAGACAATCGTAACCGCCGCGCGGTTCGCACGTGCGCTCGCGTGCGAACCATTGAAAATGAGGTCCTCGGCGCGCTTGCCGCGCATGCTTTTCATGGACTGCTCGCCAAGCGCAAACCGAAACGCTTCAGCAACGTTCGATTTACCCGAACCGTTTGGCCCCACGATCGCGGTCGCGCGCGACGAGAAATCAAGCACGGTCTTCCGCGCGAACGATTTAAAACCAGCTATTTCAAGCCGCTTCAGCATTGACCCTAAAAGTATAGCAAACGAAATGCGCTAGAATACAGGCATGCATAAAGAAACATTCTCTTCTCTCCAGCGCTTCCTCTTTATTGGCGTTTTGATCGGCGTGTCCGTGCTTTTCATATGGGTACTCATGCCCTTTGTGATGAGCGTGTTCTGGGCGGTCGTGCTCGCCATTATTCTGTACCCTATTTTTCTACGTCTTTCCGCACGCTTCAAACGCCCCACGCTGGCCGCGCTCTCTACCATGCTCATTGCACTCATTATCGTGGGCGTTCCGCTCTATCTCATTGGCACGCGTACCGTTATCGAAGGTCTTGATCTCTACCATCGTGTTACCTCCGGCGAACTTTCGGTGAGTACCCTCACTGAGGCACCGTTCGTTGTTACCGTGCTCGATACGTTTGGCATCGTCCCAAGTGACGTGACCGCTGAATTGACGTCCTTTATACAGAACGCAGGAGGCACGCTTGCGACTGAAGCGCTTGTTGTCGGTAAAGCGACCGCAAACGTATTCCTGAAGGGTGGCGTCATGCTCTATCTACTCTTCTTCTTTTTACGCGATGGCGCAGCGCTCGTGCTCTACCTCCAGCGGATTATTCCCTTTGGCGATGAGCGTGAGCGAATTTTGTTCAAACGATTTACTTCCACCACGCGCGCCGTCATCAAAGGGACACTTATTGTCTCACTGGCTCAGGGGTTTGTCGGAGGTGTGCTCTTTGCCATTGTCGGCATTAGCAATCCGATTCTCTGGGGCGTGCTTATGGCGTTTTGCGCGACCATTCCAGCCATAGGCCCATTTATAGTCTGGCTTCCTGCGGGACTGCTGCTGCTTGCTACCGGCAGTTTGTGGCAGGCGCTGGTCGTCATTTTGGGCGGCATTTTCATCATCGGTACCGTCGACAACGTGATTCGTCCCCTCCTCGTCGGACGCGACATTGAAATGCCTGATGCACTTGTCCTGCTCGCTATCCTTGGCGGGGTTGCCACTTTTGGCATTGCCGGCATCATCATTGGCCCCGTCATTGGTGCGCTCTTCCTTTCGATTTGGGATTTGTTTGGGAAAGACTTCAGCGAAGAAATCGCGCTCCACGGGTAGTGAACACGGTATTAAAAACCCGCGCTAACGCGCGGGGTAGTGCTTATGGGCATACTGTGTCCATGGACCACTCACATCAGTTCTTCCTTGGAACCGTACGCTCCTTATCGTTTCTGCATACTGCGGGTGCTTCTTCGGAAGCGCCAGGTCGGCATCGATGTAGTGCACGGCGTGCGGGTAGCGTTTTGGCGTCATCCCTTCGCAGAGTTCGATCCACTCGATATTTCGCTGTCTGCGTTCTGCGGCAGACAAGTGGTCGCGAGCACACCACTCGAACGCTGGAATAACGAGATTCTCCACCTGCCGTATGACGTACGAACTAAGATGACTACCGCGGCGCGATTCCGCACCATCAATGACGACACGGTGGCGGAACTCGGCTTCTTCTTTCCCGTTTCCAAACAGCATCGGCTCGCCAGGTCCGCAGTCATTCCAGCACCACCACTCTCCCCACGGCGTCTCCATCCATGACGGAATACCGTGGTGAAATTTCACGACCAGACCTTCCCGAGCAAAAATCCGTCCGAGCCGATCTTCTTTGCGACCAATCGCAGGTTCGCAGTTCGTCCGGAACTGATCACTCGTTTTCCGGTCGGAACGCTCTACGCAGTCACCGAGAAAAGGCGTGCCGGGCTCGCGTCGTTCTCGCACGGTATATGACCGAAACAGTCCGGGTCGGTACATCATGCGCTGAATCTTCCACACCGCCTCAAACGTATCTTTCCGCTCACTCGAAATCATGCACTACTCCCTCTGTACAAGTCTGGCCGCAGCGTACGCCAAGAAGCGGGGTAAATCAAATCTTCATACAACTCGAAGCTCGACTATTCAATAAGCGAGTAATTTCAGTGAACTTCATGAAAAAATTTGCAAAAGAAAATGAAGTCGACCAAAGTTACGCTCGTAGTTTATCAGTACGTATTATCCCATGATCATTGCCTTACTCTCGTTGTTAATTTATTCCTTCAACTCTCCCGGCACGCTTCCAGAAACCGGCAGCATGGTTGAGAGCACAAGCCCCTACTTCTGGATTAACTCAGGCGGCAAACTCATTCTGAACGGAACTGAGGGTCAAACTATTCAGGGCGATCTTCCCAAGGGCGATGCGTGGCGCACGGAATACGCGTCCTCAAATCCAGAAGATACCGATAACGGTCTTCACCCGCAAAACCTCTTTCGTCTTGTGACGAAGAGCGGCTGGGATAGTTTCTCAGAGCAGGCATCGTACTACGTTGCAAAGGACGAACTCTCGAAGAGTTCAAACCGCGACGTCTCAAACGGCCTTCTGCTTATGAGTCGGTACCGCAATGACGGCCAGACGCTCTACTACGCTGGTATCCGTGTGGACGGTACGGCTGTTATCAAGAAAAAGTATCAGGAGAAGCCGGGCGCCTTCGGCACCTACTTCACCATGGCCCAGAAACAGATCTTCCCGGGTACATACAACAAGACCTCGAATCCAAACTTACTTCCGCACAACGAATGGATCGACTTGAAACTCACTACAGTCACGAACACAGACAACACCGTTACGCTCACTCTCTACATGAAGCGTGCAGGAGAAACGGTATGGACAAAACTGCTCTCAGCAAAAGATGCTGATAAGAAATACGGCACCACACCCGCAATCCGCGGCGCGGGCTATGCCGGAATTCGTACGGACTTTATGGATGTGAAGTTCGACAACTACCGTCTCGAGAAAATCTAACTAAAAAGAAAACCGCGTCTCACGACGCGGTTTTTGATTTGCTTGTTCTACCAGGGTCGCAGCGCAACTTGCCACGGACCTCCAACTGGATTTTGCAGGTAGATCATATTCTCGCCGAGACCGTCCCAGTAGCTCGTAAGAGCCCGGACCAGCTGATCACCTTCCGTATTCTCGTAGACCGTTCCGAGAAAAAGGATGGGGCCATCCTTCTTGATCTTGTTTTCGGTGTCCTCGGGCATGACTTCGGGATGCGCAAGCAGGTACTCGAGAATGGACGCGTTCAACAAGTACTTTTGGTCAATTTCCCTGAAAGCAGCACGCAGACACTGTTGATGCAGCTTTTCGTCCGGCTGCCAGAGCTTCATCTCGTACTTGCGGAATTCCCAATCTCGACGGAGCCGGGAATGCGAGGCGATGGTGTATCCTCGCAACTGTGGTTCAGAAGCATTGCAACCAACCACGTGCCGGGTAATCGTGACGGTAGCGTTACCCTCAATCACCGCCCGCACTTCCTTGAAAAGAAGTGGCCTCTCCGCGAGAGTATTCCAAAGCTCCGGAGTAAAACCAGCAACATCACCAGCCTGGAAAAGCTTGTGCGCAAGACCCAGGTGTCGTGTGAGTTCAGATGTCATGCGTGACATGACGTACCTCCTTCAATAATGCGACGATCCTTACGGATATTGTCGCGTGCCAGCTGGCTCCTTCGGATGAAGGCGTGCCTTGGCGAACATCTCAAAAGACTTTGCCACTATCAACGCATTTTGTCGAGTCCGGCCTGTGCTAATGCTTGCACTGCTGGTTTTTTAGTTGCTATTTCGTAACCGTAAATGTCACAACATTGCTTTTCACTCCCCACGGTTGCGTATAGACCTTATAAACTCCGGGTGGGAATACGTCGTGCTCGCACGGACTTTCAATACCGGAATATCTTCCAATGGTCGTGCCGTCTGGACATTGGTCTTCAATTTTAAAACTTGCATACGTTTCGGTTGGATTA
Organism: Minisyncoccota bacterium; assembly: GCA_035525885.1. Taxonomy (GTDB): domain Bacteria; phylum Patescibacteriota; class Minisyncoccia; order Phycocordibacterales; family Phycocordibacteraceae; genus C7867-001. The sequence continues at coordinate 6,473 of DATLDL010000026.1, forward strand.
GGTATTGTGCCTTCAATGGTATTCCCCGGAGTGCCCACGTATACGGCAGTACTTTTACCGTCAGGATGAACTACAACAAACTCGACATCGCTCTCAAAACCAGTAAAACCTTTCCCTCGTATTTCAATCTGCGTTCCCACCGGTCCAGATTTCGGAGAAATACTTGTGATAACTGGCATTGGCGGCTCGACTCCCTCATCCGCAACAGGTTCCGGATTTTTATTGGTCGCAGGTATAAGGACATCGCCTGGAATTTCAATAGTACTTCTGGAATCCGGATGTTTAGGCAAAAACATGATAAGACCCAGACCCACCACCCCAAGTGCCATGGGCACCAACATAACTTTGTTCATATATTGAATTGTAACAAATCCAGAGGTTCTACCAACGCATTTTGTCGAGACCTGCCTGAGCCGCCGCCTGCTCTGCTTCTTGTTTTGACTGCCCTTCTCCACGAGCGACTTCTTCCGTGCCAATAAGCACGCCGACGGTGAAAATCTTCGCGTGATCAGGACCAATTTGAGAAATGACCTGGTACGCAGGCGTAATGCCCTTCTTGTCTTGGGAAGCTTCCTGGAAACGACTCTTCGCATCTTGGTAGCTCCTCTTCGCGATGACGTCGTCAATTTTCTTATAGAGACTGTCGCCAATGAATGCTTCCGCTGCGGCGTACCCCTGATCAAGATAGATGGCACCAATGATTGCCTCGAACGCATTGGCGAGAATGATTTGGCGCGCACGACCCGTGTCTTTTGCTTCGCCTTTTGAAAGCAGGAGATAGTCGTTCACTCCAAGCAGAGTTGCGGCGTCAGCGAGAGAAAACGTGTTTACGAGTGCTGCGCGGAAGGCGGTGAGCTCACCTTCTGGTTTCGCGGGATATTTGTCGTAAAGGAAGCGCGTAACTGCAAGTTCGAGGACGGCATCGCCCAGAAACTCAAGGCGCTCGTTGTGAGAGGAAGCAGCGCCCTTGTTTTCATTCAAATAAGAACGATGAGTAAGCGCCTCAGCCAGAAGGCCAGGGTCGGCAAAAAAAATCTTGAGTTTCTGGGCAAAAGAAGCGAAGTCGGGCATATGAAGAGGTTGTAGAGAGTAGGGTGTAGGTTGTGGTCAGAAAATGCAAGTCCTACCCTATCACCTACAACCTACCACCTTTTAGGAGCGGCCCCCAGGAATTGGTGCACGCATCGAGGCCGCACGCGCCTGATCAAGCAGTTTTTGTACGGCCGCGGTCACAATCGGCAACATGTCGTCGTAGAAATTGAGGTCCAGGATGTCTTGGAGACGGAACCACTTGGCGTCGTCGAGTCCTCCACTCTTCTTGAGTTGTACAGGTTCAAATTCAGCTGAGGCAAGGAAGAACCAGACGTGCTTTCTGATCTTTCCCTTTTCAGGGTGCGATGCCACATACTCGTTTTCTCCTACCTGCGCTTCTGCCTTACAGACAAGCCCAAGCTCTTCTTTCACGACACGCTCCACGCCTTTCTCGGGAGTCGGATCGTCTTGAATATGACCCTTGGAGAGCGTCCAGTGACCAAAGACGTCGTGCACGAGTGCAAGGTAATACTGGCCATCGTGTTTGGCGTACACGATTGCGCCGCCCAGCTTCTCAAGCGGTAAGTCTTCCCGCTTTATCTTTTTCTTACCAGTTTCGTCTTTGCCGGGTTCGCCAATTTCTTTGTAGACGGCGCCGAGCACGCCGTTAATGAATCGGCCGGAAGATTCGCCACCAAATGTTTTTGCGAGTTCAATCGCTTCGTTGATTGCCACTTTCGCCGGCACTTGTGAGCGGTCGGCAAACAGAAGTTCGAAGAGACCGAGACGAAGGATGTTGCGGTCAACCGGCGCAATGCGTTCAAGCGGCCATTCAGGTGCCGCTTTTTGGATGATGAGATCGATGTCTGCTTTCTTTGCAATGACGCCCGTGAGAAGTGTTTCCATGAACGGAAAATCGGCATCGTCGCCGCCAAACTCTGCGCCGTTACGTGCGAGGATCGCATTCGCCTCCTGATCGGAAACGTGCGTGGTATCCCACTCGAAGAGTGTTTGCAAGACGACTGAGCGTGCGAGGTGCCGGTTTGCCATGGAAAGAACGTACTCGAAAGTGTACCAAAGTGGCA
>DATLDL010000002.1:0-2481 GCA_035525885.1 Minisyncoccota bacterium
TTTCTGATGACCTGAAACTCGAGCATCACAAGAGTGTCGTGGAAGAGTTTTTGTGGAATCCAAGGAAAGTGTCTGTTCTGCCTCGTTACATGAGGCGAGGTGGCTTGTTAGCAGATCAAGCGTCCAGATACAAATACGCCAAAGGACTCGCCTCAAGAAGGCTGGTAATGAACGCCAACGTGCTCCATTATCTGCTTACCCATCCGCAGTGCATTCCTGAACAGTGGAAGGAGCTTCACCTGATTTCGTTTTTGGGCACCATTTATCGCTCCGACAGTGGAGGACTGGTGGTCCCTTACCTCTACTCGGATCGTGTCAACTCGCATATCGGCTACCATGGCCTCGGTCTCATTGGAGAGGGTGGTTATTCGATTGCGGTTTTCAAGGATTGAAACGCGAGTAGTTGAATCCGCACTTGCCATATCAGGCAGGTGCGGGTTTTCTTTTTAATACTATACTCGCTGTAATGGACGAACGAATACGAAAGGTCATAGAAGAGACGCTCGAGAAGGCGGGGGCTGAAAATGTCTCGTTTGCCGTAGAACGACCGACGGAGGCGTCCCACGGAGACTACATGACGAACGCGGCAATGGCGGCTGCGAAAGCGCTGAAGAAAAACCCGAAAGCACTTGCTGAGGAATTAGCGGTTGAAATCACAAACTCGCTCGGCGAGTCTGCGAGCCGAGTTGAGGTTGCTGGTCCGGGCTTCATTAACATTACGCTCTCACGAAACGCGATTGAGCTTGCTATATCAGAGGCAGCTGCAAAAGGCGACGAGTGGGGGAAGGGGGATACAGAAACAGGCAAGCGAGTGATGATCGAATACGGCAACCCGAATCAATTTAAAGAAATGCATGTCGGGCACATGATGAGCTCGATCATGGGTGAAGCGCTTTCGCGACTTATTGAAAACGAGGGCGCGAAAGTCGCGCGCGATACCTTTGGTGGAGATGTGGGCCCACACGTTGCAAAAGCGATCTGGGGACTTCGCAAAGCGGGCATTACAGAACCCATGACTGCTAAGGAAATTGGCGAAGCGTACGTTACGGGTTCAAAGGCATATGAAGACAGTGATGGAGCGAAAGCAGAGATAGATGCGCTCAATAAAGAGATTTACGCAGGAACAGATTCTGTACTTATGGAAACGTGGCGCAAAGGAAGAGATATTTCAATGGAAGAATTTCGCCGCATCTGGAACATTCTCGGTACGAAGTTTGACTATGAATTTTACGACAGCGAAACCGCAGAACCAGGACTCCGCATTGTCCGTGATGGTCTCAACAAAGGAATTTTCAAAGAAAGCGACGGAGCAGTCATTTACGACGGGGAAGGAAAGGGTGTACACACCATGGTGTTCATTACCTCGCACCAGACACCAACGTACGAAGCCAAAGATATTGGACTCGCTTTCTTGAAGGAGGAACGTTGGCCGAGCGATCGCTCAATTATTATCACGGCAAACGAGCAGACAGGCCGATTTAAGACGGTACTTGCGGCGCTTTCGGAGATTGCGCCGCTTTTGGCTCAAAAAACGACACATATCGCGCACGGCTTCTTACGACTTACGACGGGCAAAATGTCGTCACGCGAGGGCAATGTAATAACTGCCGCAGGACTTATTAAAGATGTGATTGAAAAAGCGGCAGAGAAAAACCCCGATCCTTTGATTGCGCAGCAGGTTGCTGTCGGCGCTATTAAGTTCATGGTGCTGCGCCAGTCACCGGGACAGGATATTATTTTTGATCCAGAAAAATCCCTCTCACTTGAAGGCGATTCGGGGCCGTACCTTCAATACGCATTGGTGCGCGCGAAGAAAATCCTAGCGTATGCGTCCGAGGGTGCGCCGGGGACGGAGGCTCCTGCAGAGCCATACGCAATTGAGCGCCTTATGATGCATTTTCCAAAAGTTGCAGCGCGCGCAGCGGAAGAACTTTCCCCGAATTTATTGGTGACGTATCTTCTTGAGCTTGCAGGAGCATGGAATTCTTTTTATGCGCAAGAACAAATACTCGGAAGTCCTGAAGAAGCATATAAGCAGCGTATGGCGCATGCATTCCTCAACACGATGACGAATGGTCTCACGCTTCTGGGTATTCCAACTCCAGAAAAGATGTGAATTGAATGTGAAGGATAAGTGAGGTATATTCGCCTCCAGACTGCACAATCCCTGTGCAGCAGACGGGAGGTTCACCTGATGGATATTGGGGTAGTGTTCCGCAAGTACGGCTTCAGCTCGATCCGCGCATTGTTCCAGTCGGCCATGATTCATCGAAATGGTGACTGCAAGAGCGAGGATCTCGAGGAGCTGGTCCAGCAACACGTGAACGGTCGTTTTCTTGGAAAGACGTTTATTCCGGGAGTCGTCCGGCAGTACATTGCCTATCTTGAAGCACAGCGAAAGAGGAAAACGGAGCGCGTCAGACGCGCTCTCAATCAGCCACCGCAGTACCGGCGCCCGCGGCCAAAGATACACGCACGGCG
>DATLDL010000014.1:0-2866 GCA_035525885.1 Minisyncoccota bacterium
GCAGCTGAACACTCTTTGTTCTCCATGCGTTCTGAAAACCGCGAAGCAGAGCGCGGGCGCATTTACCACGACGTTCTAAAACGCTCGACACCTGAAGAAGAAGCTAAAGAAGAGCCGATAAAGGCCCCGAAAGAGAAAGAACGGGAGAAAGAAAAAGAAGAACCGATCGTCACCGCAAAGCCGAATAAGCAGGAAGAAGCGCCAAAGCCGCCTGTCGTTGAAGAAGAGGATGAGTCGTGGGGTGCTATTCCGGCATTCCTTCGCAGACACAAGAAATAGTATTTTAAAAACCAGCGCCCCGAGGCGCTGGTTTTTGTTACCCCCTCTTGCTCCTCTCTCACAGGTCCTGCATACTGCCTCTTATGAAAGATCTCATCATTATTGGCGGCGGACCTGCAGGTATCGCCGGCGGTGTCTATGCAGCACGCAAGTGTTTGAAAACAGTTTTACTCACGGAAGAGTTTGGCGGGCAGTCTACCGTTTCAGAAGGCATTGAAAACTGGATCGGTACCCCGAAGATTGCAGGTGCCGACCTGGCAAAATCTCTCAAGACTCACCTTGAAGCGGTGTCGCGCGGACAAGTGGAGATGGTCATTGACCGCGTTACTTCCCTTTCAAAGATAGATGGCGGATTTACCATCGGCACTAAAAGCGGAAAGCAGTTTTCGGCAAAAGCAGTGCTGATCGCTTCAGGCGCCGGACGCCGTAAGCTCAACGTCCCGGGCGCAGAGCAATTTGAGAACAAGGGAGTTACGTACTGCGCCTCGTGCGATGGTCCGCTTTTTTCAGGTATGGATGTGGCGGTCGTTGGCGGCGGCAACGCTGGCCTTGAGACTGCAGCGCAGCTGCTTGCGTATGCGAAATCTGTAACTCTGCTTCACCGGCACAAAGAATTGAAAGCGGACCCGGTGACCGTTGAGAAAGTGCTCCAGCACCCGAACATGAAAACGCTACTCAACGTAGAGCCGACCGAGGTAAAAGGCGGAGGGTTCGTATCCGGCCTTACATATAAAAATCGCGAGACTGGTGAGATGGGGGAAATTCCAGTCTCAGGCGTGTTCGTAGAAATTGGCGTTCTTCCCAATACCGATTTTGCAAAAGATGCAGTTACTCTCGACGCGGTAAATCGCGTTATCACCAACCCCAAGAACCAGCGCACTTCAGTCGAAGGTATTTGGGCAGCAGGCGACTGTACTGACGAGCTCTACCACCAAAACAACATCGCTGCAGGTGACGGCGTGAAAGCACTCGAAGACATTTATTTTTGGATAAAGATGCACTAGGCGTATTACGGATACACGCTTGTAGGTACCGGTTTACCGTTTATAGAGCGTGGCGGCAATGCTCGTATACGGGTATATGCTTCAACTAGTTGTGGAATCACTGCGGTCGTGCGGTACGGTTCTGCAGAGCGTTTCGCCGCATGCGCCAAACGATCGCGTAATATAGGATCGTCCATGAGTTCATGAATACGTGCGATTGCTTCTGCCTGAGAAGAGACGATGAATCCATTTTCACCGTTTCGAATCACCTCGGGCGCAACGCCCACGGCGTAGGTGATAGGCACCAACCCTTGTGACATGCATTCAATGAGGGAAAGTGAGAATCCTTCATACCGCGAAGGGATGAACGCGATGCTGCCGAAGCGAGCGGCAAGCACGCCGGGAATGTAGTCCTTACGCATATTAATAAAGAGCTCGTGCCGCGGGATCTTCTTGAGCCACGCAGTAAGCTTTTTGTTCGTCGTGATGGCAATCGTCGTTTTCGGAAGTTCGGGAAATTTCTCATATACCTGCACCAGACGATCGAGGCCTTTCAAAGTAAGCGTAAACGCATCGGCTCCTAATCTGCCGAGGAATACGAGTCCCGGTGGACGCTTTCCGCGAACTTCGTTTGAAAACCAGTAATCTTCTATGGCGTTTGGCACGACAAAAATGCGCTCGGGAGCAACGCCCATCTGCGAAAGCTCGGTCCGCACGTGCTCAGAGGTAGCGATGGCGGCGGTCGCAGACGTCGCGACATACTGTTCCATATCCGCGATATCGCGCAACGGACGGCGGGTTTTTATATTGAGCTCCGCAATAGCGCCCTCACGGCGCAGGCGATACCACACGCTCCGCGTTTCAGACGGCAAGTTATTTGCCACGGGCGTCGAGTCGAGAAATCCCTGCGTGGTCGATCCGAAATGCGATACGACGGCCGCGTCAAAGGCAAGGAATGGCAGGGGCGTATACGTGGTGCCTTGTATAAGGTCATAGCGCAATATCTCTGAACGCTGTTCGAGCAACGAATAGAAGAACAAGACGTTCGCGATGCCGCGCAGATGCTGCGGCGCATTAATGAGCTCTGCTCGTGGGTAAAAATTCTTCACGGCAACGCCCGTCGCTCGTAACCCGCGTGCCATGAGGTCGTTGATCTGGTGCGCGCCTGTCTTTACCTTTCGCTCGTTATGAATGAATGCGACGCGAATCCCCCGCGCAGGTTTCGATGGCCGCTGCGCACTCTCCGGTGGACGACGCTGACGTATGGCACGAAAAAAACTATAAATGGAGCGATAGGCCGAGCGATATGCGGAATGTGAAGCAGCCATGGAGATTGGCAAAAGAGTACTTGAAGTATACACCCGCAGTAACAATATACCTGCTCTCACGGCATCTTCACGGTACAGGGCGCAGGATACTTGCTGAGTTCTGTCTTTACTCCTAATCCCAAATTCTACCTATGCAAAGCAGAGATCTTATTATCGGCGTACTCGTGATTGTCGTTCTTATCGTGGGCGGTTATTTGCTATTCAACACTAATACTTCAGGAGACGGTACCGTAGCCACCTCAACTCCAACGCCCACCCCGACTCCACAAGTTCCTG